>JBFMGF010000088.1:0-5827 GCA_040752675.1 Acidobacteriota bacterium | reverse complement strand
TACACTGCTCCTTGCCGGCCTGGTCTTGGGAATCATCAACCTTTTCATCAAGCCCATCGTTGTTCTTGTGTCATTGCCAGTGATACTGCTCTCCCTGGGATTGTTCTACTTTATTATAAATGGGCTCATGCTCTGGCTTGTTTCGATGTTCATCCCGCAATTTCATATGGAAGGGATCCTGGCATTTTTGCTTGGGAGCGTTTTATTCACATGCCTGAACATGGTTGTTGGTTGGATTCTCCCAAAGAAGAAGAGAGATTCAGATTGAAAGATGTATGAGATGTTTTTTGTCTCAATCGATGACATCGAAGGAGGCCTCTTTTGTATGGGTGAGCCCGGTGACACTGTCTTTCACGGTGATCTCAATCTTGAACTTCCCGGAAGGCCACTTCTCAAGCGGGAAGGACCTGCCGCGTTCCTGCGTGTCGATGTTCTTAAGGACGAGAGGCTTCCCTATCTTCTGGAAAGCGTTATTCCTCCAGATGTGGAACTGATAGGAGATTTCAAGATCAGGCTTGCCCGTCGCGGGACTTTTAACTGCCTCGTATATCTGGAAGTAAATGACAAACTCTTCGTTCTTCCTGTAAACGGCATTCACCTTCTGCGACACTTTCAGATTGCCGGGGATGGGCGATAGCGATGAGGCAGTGCTTCTTCCGGTTTCCTCGATCCTGCTTGCCAGAACGATGTCGCTCATCGTGATCTCGTCTTTCTTGAAGGAAGGAATCTCAATCCTGTTGGAGAAAATGCTTATCTTTCCCCCCAGAAGCTCCTGGATCCCGACGACGGCGTTGTATATTCCGGGAGGGATGGTCAGGGAGGATGTCAGGCGAACTTCGTCTCGATCTCGGACCAAATGATTGGGGACGAAGTGATCGCTTGTGAATAGGAACTCGTTCTGTGGGTTGGCCACGTCTCTCAAATTCCCGAAGAGGCTCAAAGGAAGGACGGTCTTATCCGGGATCTCCCCCTTGTAATAATTCTTCAGGTTGGCCTGGACGGAGATGTTCAGATACGGCTGACCGTTTATGTCTTGAAAGACTGACGTCGTGATGTTCTTCGATGCCGGCTCGTAGAACTCAAAGGTTGTGACCCTCTCCTTGAGCAGGTCTTCTTCCTGTGGCGTGTCGGTGATCTCGGCGAGGTCAAACTGGAACTGTGTGATGGCTTTGAACTTCTCGATCTCTTCGGATTGTTCCGTGAAAACCCTCATCCTCTCTCGATCATCTTCCGATTGCATCTGCCCCTGATTTGGAGAAGCCGCAGAGGTCCCTTCGATGTCGAAGTCAGCAGGATCCGGGTAACGTTCGCTTTGAGCAATAAGTCCCGGAGCTACTTCGTCGAAGTGATCAGGATTATAACTCAGCTTGAATTCCCCCGTTGCATCCTTATAGAATGCAACTACGATCAGGGGAGACCCCTTCACTCCGGGAAGTCCCTGATAGGTCCAGCGTTCGATCCCCCTGTGCCCTGAGCTGCCCATCGATCGCATGTCATCCATGCTGATGGAGGCATCGGGATTATCGATGTACTCTTTCTGGTTAGGCGGGCCTGCCATGATGTAGATCTTCCCCCGGTCGGTCATCCATCCAGGTTTGGTAGACTCTTCGAACATCTGATTGGTGTATATGACGCGTTCCCAGTACTGTTCCCTGAACTCATTCTTGATGGTCAGGGGAGAAGGGTCTCTCCTCTGCCAGAATTTATAGATGAAGTGATTTCTCTCTCTGTCGGTCCTGAGAGATTTGAACTCTTTTGTCTCGTTGAATGTAGCAAGATAACGAACCGGACCGTCGATCCAGTTCTTGAGCTCGTATGACTTCTTACTTGCTTTCTCGGCCGTCTTTCCGGCAAAGATGAACATTGAGAAGAACAGGCTGATGACGAGAAGTGCGAGGAATAGGTATATTGCCATTTTCCTCTCTCTGCCGGGTAGGGGTACACTTACTCGACAAGTCATCCTTCTTTGATAGATTTTTCTCTGATGAAACATCCGGGACTCCTTTCTTGAGAAAATTCAAGATTCATCCCCTATTCCGGCTTCCTTCGATGCGGAAAATTGATTAAACTTTACTTCAACAGGGGAATCGTGTCAACATATCAGATATGAAAAAAAGGCTCCTCATTGTCCCACTCCTGGGCTTCCGCATGGATCCCGGCATTCCGAAGATGCTTCAGATAGGCAAGTTCATCCGGCATCGCCGCTGGTGTACAGGGAAATGAAAACGTGGGAACCGGCATTAGATAGAAAGAAAAGATGAGAAAGAGAAAAGATAGGAAAGTGAGAAAAGAAGCGGATGAGCCGAAAAAGAGGAAGAGAAGCGAAATTATGTTAAGTTTTTCTTTGAGCTTGAGGAGGATGTTGTCGCGGTGTGTGGCTCCCCAGTAAATCCTCTCGCATTCAGGGCAGCGTGAGAAGTCTTTCTGGGTCCTGTAGACGTAGGGGGGAACTAAATCTCTGACCTCTTCCCTGCGGATCGGCTTGATCCTGACGTTGCAGATGAGGCAGCGGCTCAGCAGATTGGATTCGTCCAGCTTCAGCCTCCTGTCTTTCAGGATCTGCTTGACCTGCTCGATGGGAACCTCGCTCTCGATCAGGATATACTCTTTCAACTTTTTCCTCTTCACGAGGTTCCTGTCCCTCGTGAGAAGGATCCGCTTCTCCCTGATAGCCTTTTCCAGGAGCTCATCGTCGCTGATGACCCGGTGATACTCGGTGTCGAAACCGAGTATCTTCATCCATTTGGAGAGTTTTCCGAGCATGCAGTCGGCTATGAATTTTACCTCAACCATGATCAGATGCCTTAAATCCTAAGTGTAGTAAGTGTGTACTTTAATATCAATGTTCCGAGAAAATGCACTTAAAATCCTCTGTAAAGTCCATATTTTCGGGCGATGGTGATGGCCTCTTCATATTCATCGCTGGTGATGCGACGATCCAGTCCCTTGATACGATGAGCCTGGTAGCAGGGGTGGTACTGGTCCATGACGTTGACGTAGGAATCCATCGATATCTCAGTGGCGATGAACCTCATCGTATCTCCCGTACCCGCCTTTCCTTCCGGCATGACAAGGTGTCTGATGAGGAGGCCCTTCTTGGCGATCCCTCTTTTATCCATGGAGAGATCGCCGACCTGACGATGCATTTCCTTCAGTGCGTCGCGCGAGACTTCTGGATAATCGGGAGCATTCGACAATTCTTCGGCTACATTCGAGTCGGAATACTTCATGTCGGGCATGTAGATGTCAATCACTCCGTCGAGGAGTCTGAGCGTCTCAACAGATTCGTATCCACCACAGTTATAGACGAATGGGATGTTGAGGCCGTTCTCGATGGCGAAGAGGATCGCCTTCATGATTTGAGGAGTCACATGCGTTGGCGTGACGAAGTTGATGTTGTGGCAGCCGAGCCTCTGGAGGGAGAGCATCATGGCGGCGATCTGTTCTGCCTGGAACTCCCTCCCTTCACGGCCATGACTGATGTCGTAGTTCTGGCAGAAAGAGCAGAGGAGGTTACAGCCTGCAAAGAAGATCGTCCCCGAACCATGGAAGCCGACAAGCGGTTGCTCTTCCCCGAAATGAGGCGCGAAGGAAGAGACGATGGCTTCCCTTCCGATTCCGCAGAACTTCACTTCCCCATCAAGCCTGTTGACCCGGCACCTGCGCGGGCAGAGAGCGCAATCTCCAAGAATGGCATACGCCTTCTCGATCCTTTCTTGCAATTCTTTGACGCTGATCTCCATTCCGGCTTTCGATCCGGACCAGTGTCGCCCGGACTTTCCATTATCCCGCAAAACTGATTTGCGGTAGCCAATTTTAAGATATATATTCTCATTCATCAATGAGAACCGAAAAGGGATGCATGACTCGAACAAACTTTGTGGTTCGAATAATGTCTACCGCTTTGATAGTTTCCGCCATTTTTTCCATAGAGCTCTTATCGTCCTTAGCGCCACCGAGTGCTTCGAGCCAGGAAGAAACATTGAAAGGGAAGGGATGGATCGGCGGCAGGTACTACGTTTCAAGGATGAACAACGTCGTCGGGGCGACTGTGAAGCTTACATTTGAAGGGGGCAGGATCCTCTTCATAACAGCGACTGATTCCGAGGGAAGGTGGAGCTTTGCAAAGATTCCAGAGGGAATCTATGGCGTCGATCTCTTAAAGGAAATGTATCTCCCTATCGGAAAAACCAACGTGAATGTCCGGTCACCTTTTAAGACGGTCATAGAGCTGAAGGCAACTCCTTCATCAGGGGCGATCGGAAGCATAAGACATTGGAGCGCAAGTAACATGAGAGAAGATAAAGTTCCTTCAGAGAAAGTTGCTAAACATGGTGAGGGGCCTGTGTTCAGGATAGAAGGGCGAGTCGTCTCAAAGGATGGAAATCCTCTTCCCGATGCGGAATTTCTGCTCAGAGATTTCAATGGTGAAAGGAATCCCATCCGGCTTTATTCGGACAACGCTGGGTATGTGAAAGTCGAGAATGTTCAGGCGCGACTGTTAGATGCAACTGTATCGGCCATCGGGCACCTGCCGCTCAGGTTTCCTCTCGATCTTGATGGCGATCTGAAGATCCAGGCCGTCATGGTTTCGCAGCCTCAGAACTACCGGTATTCTCCTTCAGAGCTGATTCCTTCTGAGAGGCCTCTTCCTCCTGGAGAATAGCCTTCCTCACGGCGAAGAACCCCTTCTTCGTTCGGACTGCATAGTCTTTATTCTTTGCTTCTGCTTTGAGCTTGACCCATTGACCCTCCCAGGCCGGGATCGCCGAGAAGTAGGTGATGTAATACTGCATCCTGAGCTCGTCGGCTATTGATTCATAGATGGATTCGAGCTCACTCGCTTTCGCAGTGAAGAAGGCCTTTCCTCCAGTCTCTTCCGCGAATTCTCTAAGAACGGAGCGACCCGCTGTCCCGAGAGTCAGTCCGAGGCCGATTGAATATATGGTTGCATCGGAGACTTTCGCCTCTTCGATGATTCTCTTGAAATCCACTAAACTCTCCGTATCCTCGCCATCGGACAGGAGTATAATGGCCTTCCTCCCGTCTATCCTGTTCAACTTACGGTAAGCAGCGTGAAGTGCGTCGTAGATGGCAGTTCCACCGATGGCAGTCGTGCTGTTGATGGCTTCCTTCAGCGCATCCTTTTTGCTGGTTAAGCCCTGAAGGAGAAAGACCTTCTCATCAAAATCGATGACGAGTGCCTGGTCTTCATTCCTCAGGGTGTCTATAAACATGCAGGCTGCCTTCTGAACTTCCTTCATGTTGTCCTGCATGCTTCCACTCGTGTCGATGAGGAGCGCCATCAGGATGGGCCGCGTCTCGTTATAGAAGTCCAGGATCTTCTGCGGTACCCCATCTTCGTAGAGGATGAGATCTTCCTTCTGGAGCTCCTTAACGAAGATACCGTTCTTATCGACGATCGTGGCATTCAAGATTACCCTGTTTACGTACTCCGTGTAATGGACCTCGAGTTTCCTGCTTATGAGAAAGTCGGAGACGCTGACGTCCTCTCTGTGGTAGGCGACAACTCTGATGACCCATGATTTCGAGATGCTGCCGAAGTTGTGATAGCACTGGAAAGGGAAATCCCTGTCGACGAAGATGAGCTTATCGCCAGCGAAGAACTCCACTCTGTCTAGGTACTGTGGATCGTCGATCTGAACATCAGCACTGATCCTCACCTTGCCGAAGAGATAGCTTCCCTCCGCCGGCTCTGTGATCTTCACGGAGAACCCCTTTCTCTGCTGGATATCCTGAGCCAGAAGCGTATTTCCACCCAGCATCACCGAAACCAGGAGAAAGGTGATAAAAATATATCTCACTT
>JBFMGF010000087.1 GCA_040752675.1 Acidobacteriota bacterium | reverse complement strand
CCAGAACATCCTTGTAGAAAATCGTGTCGAAATAGGTCTGCATCAGACGCCGCCTTGCCGACTCGTCTGCAAGCTCCGCCGATTCCGGGAATCCCCCATACTTCAGGTACTCATCGAAAGCCTTGGCGATGAGGCCGCTCTCGGGAGTGGCGAGAAGTGCGCGGTCCCACTCGACATCACGGTGCCGAAGGTGCTCCCGAAAGGAGAATGGCAGCATCACCATGTCCTCATATCGCCCCCTGAGCTCGGTCGCTACTTCGGATCCCAGGAGAGAAGCGTTGCTGCCGGTCACGACGATCGAGTACTTGCGGGTGTTGTGAAGAGTGCGCAGCACGCGGCTCCATGAGGGTAGATGCTGCACTTCATCGAACAGGAGAAAGCGGGGAGCTTTGCCCGCCAGTTGATAGAAGACGGCGAGCAGTTGTTCGATATCCTCTGACTGGAAATCCACGAGCCGATAGTCTTCGAAATCGATGAGTAGAATATCCTTCCTCTCAACCTTGCCCGACTGAAGCAGATTTGAGACTATCTGGTAGAGAAAGTAGGTTTTGCCTGCCCGGCGCGGGCCGACTAAAGCCAATATCCGCTTCGATTTCGCGAGATCGGGTGAGGTTCGCGGTCTCTGTTATCCGGTCTTATGGCGCATAGAGGGCGTAGATAAATGGATCGCTGCTCGTCTTCCAGTCAGACGTTACCTTCCTACCATCTCCCAGGAGCCAGGTGATCTGGTAAGAGAATTCGAGCTTTCCCTCTTCATGGTTGTACTCGTACTTCTGCCAGAGTGATTCTTGGGGAACGATCTTGACCTGCCTCTCTCTTTCTCCGCTGAAGATCTTGTTCTTGATCGTGACCGTGATGAGCTTAATGTTGTGCTGGGTAACATTGCCCTCATCGGCAAGGATATCGATGGTGCGATAGCGGTAGGGAGGAGTCAGGGCAATGGCCGGCTCATCCGTCTTCTTCCACTGTCCCTCCACCTTAACGCCTCCCATGAAGCTCCAGTTCGTCTTGTATTCATAGTTGATCCACGCGGCCCCTTCCCCGAGGCGCGGGTAAACGAAGGGAAGCATGTTCCCCTTCTCACTGAATGTCTGCGCGTTAAATATGACATCCTTAGAAGTGGGTTCGCCCTGTAGATGCGTCTTCCTGAAGCTCACCGTCACGAAGTTTATGTACTTCCCGAAGTTGTCGAAGTCCTCTCCGTCGAGGATGGCATAGACCGTACGGTCCTCGAGGTCCGGGTCGTCGAGATTGATGATATCAACCACCTTCTTGTTGTTCTTGAACTTTCTCAGGGTGTCGCCGATACTCGCATCCATCGGACCTGTCTCCCTTTCCTGTCTGAGCCTCTTCATCATGTTCAATTCCCAATTCCCCGTTCTTTTCACCGTTTTCATCGTCGTGCTCACTCCGTAGGGACGATCTTTCTTCCCTTTATCTCCCCCCGCTGCGCCTTCCTTGTCCGCCTTCTCATCCTCCGTCAGCGGCAGGTCCATCTTCATCTCGAACATCTCCTTCATGATTGTGTCAGTAATGGTCTGCTGGAGAGCATCCAGGTTCTCGTCCTCGCCTGTGATATCGATCTGAACAGATCCGTTCTCCTTCAGATCATCGAATATCTCGGTGCTCTCGCCGGTCCCTTTCTGCACGTACCATGACCAGAACCAGAACTTCTTCTTTTTATAGATCCGCCACTTCTTGTACTGCTCGAAGTAACTCCTCGTCTTGTCCCAGTTGATCTTGACTTTGGCCTGATATTTAGGGGTCAATCCCTCATAGGTCATGTCAAAGCGAACGCTGACGGGGTATGTGGGATGCTTGAGCGCTTCATCCAGAAAGGCGGCTCCTTCGGGCGTCACCGAGATCGAGACCGAGACTTCCGAGCCGGAAATGAGCGGTGCTTTCCCTTCGCCGATGATCTTCCTTGTAAATACGCCCCCTTCTCCAACGGCGGCGGAGACGACCATGAAAGTTCCCTTCTTGAATATGACCGGCCCTTTAAGTTTTCCCATTTTATCCACCTTTGCCAGTTCGGTTCTGATCTTGTTGAGCTCCTGCGCTTCAAGACCATAGGTTACGAAGAAGTGGAGAATACCTCCTTTGGACTCTTCCTTGCCCGCCTTTGTATATTTCAGGAAGGTGAGTTTTGGTGTTCCATCGGGCCATGTGGCGATCCGGGGCGTGTTGGGCATGTAGTAGTAACTGCTCGGCTCCACATGATCCTTGAAAAGGATGGCATTCCCCACCTGCAGCGGCGCCTGATCGAGCTGGAGCTCGGCCCTGACAGCACAGGAGCCGATAAAAATGGCAAATGCGATGGATATCAGTGCTTTTCTGATGATCATTTTGTGCCTCCTGTAACCAGTTTCTACGAAGGGCGGGAATCGTGGAAGATAAATTTCTTGCGCATTGGAAATCCCGCGATTCCCTTACTGTGTAAAATAACCGTAGATGAAAGGGCTCTCTTTGTTCAGCCATGCCGTATGTATTTCCCTTCCATCCATCAGAAGCCAGATGGCTTTGTAGCCGTAACCTGGCTTGCCTTCCTCATGGAGATATCGATACTGTGTTTCCAGCGGATCGCCTTTCGCATAATCGATGATGACCTCTTTCAGGACCTCCTTCCCGAAGATCTGATGTTTGATCTGAAAGGCCACTGCACGGACCCTGTTCTTGAGCAGGTTATCCTGGTCGACTGAGATCTGAAGAGTCCGGTATCGGATGGGAGGCGAAAGCGTGATGGCGGAATCGGAACTCTTCATCCATGTTCCTTCCCATTCAATTCCTCCGTAGAAGCTCCACTTCGGTTTGAATTCATAGTTGAGCCATTCCGTTGATGCTTCCCCCTCTCGACCGTAGATGAAGGAGAGGATATTGCCCTTCTGGGCGAACTGCTCATCGAAGAACTTGACCTCTCCCATCGTCGGCTCCTTCCCCCACCTATGCTTCTTGAATATGACGGAGACGCTATTGATGTAGTTTTTGAAATCGGAGAAATCCTGGCCATCGAGGATAACGTTGATCGTCCTCTCCTGGAAGACAGGGTCATCAAGAGAGATGGTGGTAAAGAATCTCTTGTCTTCGCCATACTTCTGATAGACTCCGTGGATGTTTCCGCTTATGACCAATTCGCATTCTTCCCGGAGGCGCTGCCTTAAGTCGACTTCATAATGCCCTGAAAGCTTGACGCGTTTAAAAGTATAAGCAAACTTGAACTGAAAGGGAGCTTCTGCTTGGATGCTGGCTCCGGGGAGTCCCGTAGATGGCCTGGTGCCGGAGGCTCCTGCGGGAGGCTTGGTCATCGGCTTGCTGGGAGTTTCCGGTGGCACTGTTCCGGACGGGGTAGTTCCAGGGGCCGCGGGGGATACTGATGACGGGGGCTTGACGCTTTCCGGTCTTCCTGGCCTTTGTTCACCGATTGGAGCCAGCGAGCCGGATGCGGCAGTAAGCAGATCTGTTCCATCGGGGAGCCGCCCTGAAGAGAGAATAGATTCAATCTCCGGCATTTTTACCCGCGCTTCCTCTCTGAATAACTCTCTTTCTCTGTAGTGGGGAAAGTTAGGATCCTCGGTCAAAAACCTTCTGTAATACTGAAGTGCGGTTCTGAAATCCTCCTGGCTCCTGGTCTCCCATGCCATCTCGTAATAGCAGGCGGCGATATTTTTAATGATGAAGACGTGATGAATGAGCTCATCGGCTCGCTCAAAATCTCTGATGGCTTCCCTGTAATTCCTTTCGGCAAAATGTTGTCCGCCGGTTTGCAAGAGCGGTTCCGCTTCTCTTATTCTTGAGATCCTCTCCTGCGCCATGTCGATGAGCCCCTGGTATGATTCCCGGGTTCCTCCCCTTTCCATGAATCTTTCATAGTATTCGCGCGCCCTTGTGTATCTGTAAAGTGCCTCGTAGTAGATGGAGCCGATGGTGAAGAGATATTCAGGAACAGGGCATGTCTCATAAGCTCTTTTAAGTTCTTCGATCGCTTCCTCGTACCTGCGAGCGTTGAGAAAGTTATTCGCTCTTGTGAAGGCTAACCGGGAGCTCTCAAGTCGGTCTTTATCGCAATCTTCCGTTTGGGCCGGTTGCTCCCTCTGCTCCTGCTTGAAAGACATCCCCGGGCCGGTCAGGGATTCAAGACAGGGCAACATGGGATCAAGCAAGGGATCAAACAGGAGTGGAAGGAACGCGATTCTTATCTTATGAATGATCTCATCGAGGATCGTTCCTGGCTGATGATATAAAGCGGAGGTTCCTGACGGCTGGACTTCTTCGGCGTGGACCAGTTGAGCGTCGCACATAAGTTTGATGAGATGGTTGTAAGCAACGTCGAGAAGCTTCTGCATGTTCTGATTCTCTCCGACGACATCGACCTGGATGGCTCCCTTTTGCCTGAGCTCATCAAGGATGGCCTTTATGTTCCCTTCGAGCTGGAACATCTTGATCGTCCCCTTTGCCTGAAAAGCTACTTCGTGATGCGTGTAGACCTTATCCCAATCAACCTTCAGCTTTGCCTGGTAGGCAGGTGTGATCCCCGAATGCTTCATCATGAACATTACCGAGATGTCCGACGTCGGATTCTTGAAGGATTCCCAGAGGAGCGTTGCCCCCTCTTGGGTCAGAGCGATGGAAACGGCCGCCTTCTGATTCGGCATGATCGGAGCCTTTCCTTCGCCGCAGACCTTGACGTTGAACAACCCTCCCTGACCCGATGTTGCCGAGACGATCTTGAAAGTTCCTTCCTTGAATGGAACCGGTCCCGCAACTTTAGCTTTCGCGTCTATCATCTGAAGGGCGCTTTCGGCACTCATGATTTCGTTGTCGCTCAAACCCCATGTCACCAGGAAATGAATGATCCCGCCCTTGATGTCTCCACCTGTCTTCATGTACTTGATGAACGTGAATTCCGGCGTGCCATCCTTCCTTATGACCAATCTTGGCTCGCCGGGAATGTAGTAATACTTATGAGGATCGGCGTGGTCCCTGTAGAAGGCAAGCCCGCCTGCCTGAACGACCTCCTCCAGAGAAACCTCGGCCATGAGAGAAGGCGTTAAGGCTGTAATCATCATGGCGATTGCTGCGAGGTATCTGCTGTTCATTTTTTGATCTCCATATGTGGCAAGTGACTTCAATCTCCGGCTAAGATCTCATACTCTGAGATGTCGAGGTAAGAGTCACTTCCCGTATTCCATTCTCCTTTTCTTGCCATCCCGTTCTTTAGAACGGTCGTGACGCGGTACTGGTAGGTTGCACCCTTCTTCTCGGGGATGTTAAATGAGAGCTCCTGCTGTGGATCTGTATTCTTGGAGAAGGAGACCGTCCTGAAATCCTTCTGGCTCTTTGCCGTTTCGATTTTCACCTCTACCGACTTTTTCAAGGCGTCCGGATCGGTATCGTTGAGAAAGTCGAAGCAGAGAACAGTCAATGTCCTGTAGTTGAAGGAGACCTTATTGGCAAGGTCGATGACCTTGAAGAGATCCGGATACTGTTCCATCGAAGCGGTAACGGGAAATGAAATCCGGTCGGTTCTCATCGCTTCAACGTATTTCCCCTCATCGACTTCAAAACCACAGAAGGTGAGTTCGCAATCCACGCTCAGGCCCAGCGACTTCTTCTCTTCGAATATGGTCCAGAGATAGGAAGCGGTTTCTCTGTTCAGCGGAAGTGTGAAACTCTTCTTAGTAAAAGGGGTCTCTCTCTCAGCCAGCTTTTCCGTCCCTTCATTGCTTTCCTTTGCGCCTTCTCCTGCTGTCCCTGCATCCCCCACCGGACTGTAGTTCAGAACACATTTCATCCTCTCAATTGGAACAACCTTGAACTCGATCCCTTTCCCTATCACCCGTTCGAGTATAGCCTTCTCGTCACTGAGCTCAAGGGAGAGGGAAAGCACTCCTCCCGCCGTTCTCCGACTTCCCGCCGTGCCATCCTGCTTGATATAAACATATTTATAGAAGAAGAACTGGGGCTTTCCATAAGACTGAGAGAGGTTAAGTTCAGCAGGGACGTAATAGAGGACTTTCGGGTTCCGGTGATCCGGGAAGATGACGATCTTGTCCCCGACTGTTCTTCCCTGATTCAGAACCGGATCCGCGAATGCCATGCCAGAATGGATCAAGGCGAAGAGAAGGAGCACTATCAATATGTGCGTGGATTTAACTATATCCTGCTCCATTTCTGTTGTTTGTTCTCGTTGGGCTGTCATTTTTTCTCATAGTAAGCGTAGATGAACGGATCGGTCGCCTTCTGCCAGCCGGAGGAGATCTTCGTGTTGTCCTTGAAGAGCCAGGTGACATTGTACTCGTATGCCAGGTTGTTTGGCTCGTGATAGTAATAGTAGTTGAGGTTCAGAGGCTCTCCCTTCCTGAGGACGGCTTCCTTCTGGACCTCCTTCCCGAAATTCTTATGCTTGAACTGGACGGCTATCCGGATTATCCCGTTTGTGCTCATGTTGTCCTCTTCCGCCAGGACTTCTATGTAGCGATACTTGTGCAGAGGCGTCAGCGTGATTACGGGCTGGATGGTCTTCTTCCACTCTCCCGGTATCTCGAGCCCGCCGTAGAAACTCCAGCTCGGCTTGTACTCGTATTCGAGGAATTTCTCGGCAGGGTCTCCCTTTCTCCGGTAGGTGAAGGTCAGATCATTGCCATTTTGAGCAAAGCTGGTCTTGTTGAACATCAGATCCTGCGTCACAGGTTTCATGTTCCTGTCCTCGTATTCTTTCTTGATCGTGACGCCGGCGAAGTTGATGAACTCTTTGAAGGTCTCAAAATCTTCTCCATCCAGGATGACGTGGATGGTACGCTCCTCGAACGCTGGATCATCGAGGTCAACGACGCCGAACAGTTGCTCATTCTTGCCCCACTTTTCGTAGAAACCACCCATATTCCCCGTCAGGGGAATCTCTCTCTGGTCTCTCTTTCTCCTCGTCAGGTCAACGGTATACTTTCCCGTCATCTTCACCTTTTTCATGTAGAAACCCATGTGGGCCTGGCCGAAGAGCTTTCCGAACCAGTTCGATCCTGTCCCTCCCATCGATTTTCCCATATCCTCTGGCTTCACAGGCTTCGCCTCGAACATCATCTTGGTGATGATGTTGTAAGCCGTGTTGAGGAGTTCATCCATCCTTGTGTCCTCGCCGATTACCTCAAGTTTTATGGCTCCCTGTTCCCTCAGTTCATCGTAGATCTTCTGGACCTTGACGCTGACGAAGACGTTCCCAATATCGGCTTTGAATTCCTTGTGCGTGTAAACCTTGTCCCAGTCTACGGTCAGGATGGCGCGATAGGCTGGTGTGAGACCTTCATAGGTCATGACGAACTGAACGGAAACATCCGAGGTCGGCTTCTTGAACGATTCCATCAGCAGAGTGGACCCTTCTTCCGTCAGGGCGATCGAGACGGCTGCTTCGCTTCCCGGCAGCAACGGTGCCTTGCCCGTTCCACAAACCTTTCGCGAGAAGAGTCCCCCTTCGCCTGCCGTCGCGGAGATGATGTGAAACTCTCCCTTGGTGAAGAGAACGGGACCGATGATCTTTCCCTCTTTGTCATACCTGGCAAGCGCCTTGCGGGCTTTTTCCAGTTCCTCCTTCGTCAGGCCAAACGTAGCGAGGAAATGCATCACCCCTCCCGTGATTTCTTTTCCTGTCCGGAGGTACTGGAGAAAGCTGAACTTGGGCGTCCCGTCAGGCCATGTGGATATCTTAGGGGACATGGGCATGTAATGATAGCCGTGCTCATCTGCATGATCTCTAAAGAGCATGACATCCCCGGCCTGGGTCGGCTCCACATCCAGCAGGATCTCCGCCAGAACAGGACTGGTTGTGAGAAGCAGGCAGATGGAAATGAAAATGACGTAACGGTAAGAACACATTTTGACCTCCACTCAATATGATTGACAGCACATCTCTTCTTATCTTACTGGAAGAGGCTGGCGATCTGGGAGGTGCCGATGGTGACGTCCAGGGAATCCAAAATACTTGTCCATTCCGGAGATTCGGCAGACTCTCCCGTCTTCTTGATCGCCTTGATCTTGTAACTGAACTCCAGTGTTTTGCCTGAGAGCGGAAGATAGATCATGAGTGTATCCGTCAGTTTATCTCTGCCCAGGTCAACCGATGAGATGAGACCCTCTTTTGGCTGCGGACTCAAGTATGGCGACTTGACCTCCACGTGGATCTTTTCAATCTCGATCGGCGTCTCATAGGAGGATGGATCGAAGACGTTCTCCAGGGCTTCAACGTTGATCTTCCTCATTCTGTCGATGTATGAACAGACCTCTATCTTCTCCCAGATCCTGTTCAACACTTCCTGGTTGTCGTAATCCGGGACGACATCCATCCAGTAGCTCTTCAGATGCCCCTTGAAGAAGTTGTTCCATACCGGATCTATGCTTGCGGGGTTCTCCTCAGATTTCTCCTGCTCGAGATCGATCTGCTCTCCCGTTTTCTTCTCCATCTCCTCTTTAGCTTTCTCCCTTGCCTTTTCCCTCACCTTTTCTTCAAGGATGCCGAGGATCTTGTCCGCCGCCGATTTCTCCTTTTCCTTTGGCTTCGGCAGAGGGCCAAGCCTGGTCATCTCCGCCTGCAAGACCGGTTGAGGGATCAGTTTCACTCTGACGTCGCTGGAGGCTCCCGGTGGAATCGTCACCTCCGGGTCGCACGCCAACCCCCGATATATCTCTTCTTTATTCGGGAACTTGAAACGAAGATTGATACTGTTGACCTTGAGAGGAAAGTCCGTGAAATTCTTGACGCCGTGAAGAGTCAAAGCGGAGTTCGCATGGTCGAAAGAGAAGTTGAGTTCCTCCAGAGGGGAGTAGTGCCTCCCCACGAAGTAGCGCAGACCGATTTTGATCAGGATCTCCCTCTCGATGGTTCCCGACTTGATGTGCATTCCCGCCGTTAATCCTTCCTTCTCGAGGAGCGGCTTGAGCTCGGCGAGCGTCTCCGGCGTCATCGTTATGTTGATCGGAATCTCTCCTTCGAGAGAACCGAAGGAAAGGGTCCGGATGTTCTCGATCTGCCAGTCTCCCCATCCTTCCAGATCGACGATGTTGGCGGAATCGTAAGGGATAGGCCTCAGGACGGCGTTGCTTCCATATTTATTTTTGACGGCTTCTTCCAGAGTGGCTACCTCTGAGGGATTCATGTTCGCCTGGAGCGTCAGAGTCGTCTTTATCTTCTGGTCCTTCGTCCAGATGGCATTGATCTTATAGCTTCCAGGCGTCTGCCCCCTTGTCAGGTTGATCTCCTTCGGGAGGAAGTAATACGTGTTTGGCTTCTTTGTGTCTCTGTAAATGTGGTCGGAGATGTTCAACGGTTCTACAATGGTCAGGGAACCAAGGTCTTCGATCTCATGCCTGGCAGGAGGCGTGCCGACAGGCTGCAGGATGATCGGCTTCATCTTAACAGGTGTGAAAGCTTTGAATTGTGTCACCACTGCAGTCCGTTCCTTCGAAGCCGCCTTTAAAGTGGGAGCCATTATTTTTGCTTCGCTTAAGACGGCCCAATCCTGCGTGGATGTGTTCTTTGCAAAAATGGCAAGTCTTATCGTCTGAGTCTTTCCGGCAAAAGGAGTCAGGTCGACCGTGATCTCATCCAGATGACCATCGTGCTTTGTCTCTTTGATGACAAGCTTAGTTCCCATGCCGGTGGCAGGATCGATCATGAATGCCTGGAACTCCACACCGTCTGAGGCCGTTGCTCCCTTGAGAAAACCGACCTTTGCGACCAGTCTGGCATTTGCAGGGATGGTCACTCCATCGAAATCGCCATAGATCCTGCCACCGTTCTTCCATTCGGGGTGCATCTGCAGAACCCGCGCATACGTCTTTCCATCTTCCAGCACTACATTGCTCTCGAAACGGGCAAAGCCTCTGTTATCGTTGGTTGGTGCGTTGAAAGGCAGTGTTTCCTGGAGGGCGAGGTTTCGTTTCCATTTTGCCAAGGGAGCCTTCTGAAGGAAGTCATAAACGGCTGAATCGGAGAAGGTGGAGACCGAGAGAAAGACCATGAAAAGAACAAAAAGTGCAGAATGAGCAAATCTTTTCATTCTCGATGCGTATTTCATCTTCTCTCTCCTATTGTAAGATTAGATTATCAAAGAGTTTAGAAATCTATCCGGAGCATCGTTTCAGAGATAAATTCTATACCTTGCGAATGCTTTTTGAAATATCTTTTTCATCGACAGATGATGTTCTTCTATTAATATATATCCTGCCCATGGTATAGTATCTAAACGAAGCTTCCATGAGGGGGCAGAGTAGAAGAAACAGGAGGCTCAGGTGATCTGTCCGGTATGCAAGAGGGGAATGGTTGCTCTTGAGCTCGAAAAGATCGATATCGATCACTGTCTCTCATGCGGCGGGATATGGCTCGATGCGGGCGAGCTGGAACTTCTGCTGGAGGGCTTTGAAGGGAAGGATACCCTGTTATCATCCTTCGAGAGTGAGGAGGTCGGAGAGAGAACAGGGCAAGACAGAGGGGGCAGCCGCGAGAGAGGCAGAAGATGTCCCATCTGCCTGAAGAGGATGGAGAAAATTTTATGTGGAATGGATGAGAAAAAAATTCGTATAGATAAGTGCAAACGAAACGATGGTTACTGGTTCGATAAGGGAGAGCTTGAGGCAGCGATAAGGATCGGAAGCTGTGGCAAAGAGAGCATAGTGCTTGGTCTCCTCAGAGGCATCTTCGCGGCGAAGGTATGAGCCTGAAGATGACCGCAGTAGTGATCTGACGGTCATCTTTCTTTTAAACAAGGAGGGATAGAATGGGAATATTAGGATTATTCGTTCTGATCGTAATCGTTTTGCTGGTCGTCTTCGTCATCAACATCTATAACTCTCTGATCCGGCTGAGGAACCAGGTACGCAACGCCTGGTCGCAGATCGACGTCCAGTTGAAGAGAAGGCATGACCTGATTCCCAATCTCGTGGAAACAGCCAAGGGGTACATGAAGCACGAGAGAGGGACACTGGAGAGCGTGACCGAGGCGAGGAGCCGCGCCATGAACGCCGGCACGGTTGGCGAGAAATCCCGGGCGGAATCCGATCTCAGCGGCGCTCTCAGCAGGTTCTTCCTCGTCGTCGAGAATTATCCGGATCTCAAGGCCAATCAGAATTTCCTGGCCCTTCAGGAGGAGTTGACCTCGACCGAAAATAAGATCGCCTTCGCGCGGCAGGGATACAACGACCAGGTCCTCTACCTCAACAACAAGGTACAGATGTTCCCGTCGAACATCATTGCCGGGATGTTTAACTTCAATACTGAAGAGTACTTCGAACTCGAAGAAAAAGCCGCGAAAGAACCACCTAAAGTCAGCTTCGCGTAGTGACGATATATCGCTTTCAACATAAACGTGATCTTTTATGAAACGCCATGTGGGAGTTGATCCAGGCAAATAAAAGCAAATCCTTGTTCCTCTTCTTATGCATGGGGCTTGTCCTCTTCTTTCTCGGATATTTCATCGGTGCTGCCCTCTATCCACCTGATGGGGGGATCATCGGCATCGGAGTTGCACTTGGCGTCTGGATCATCCTCTCACTCATCAGCTTCATGGGCGGGGACCAGATCCTCTTGCTATCAAGCAATGCAAGGGAAGTAACCCATGACGTCCATCCTCAGCTCTTCAACGTCGTTGATGAAATGAAGATCGCAGCTAACCTTTCGGGGAGGCCGAAGATCTACATCATCAACGAACAGTCTCCCAACGCATTCGCCACGGGAAGAAAGCCGGAGAAGAGCTCCATCGCCGTGACTGCCGGACTCCTCTCGCGTCTGAACCGGGATGAACTCCAGGGAGTTATCGCGCACGAGATGTCCCACATTATGAACAGGGACATTCTCTTCGTGACCTTCGCCGGCGTGATGCTCGGAAGCATAGTTATCATCTCCGATGTCTTTCTGCGGGGGATGTGGCTCTCCGGCGGGTCGGGGCGAAGGTATGGTTCCAGCCGTTCGCTGAAAGTTGGAGGGCAGGCTCAGCTCATCATCGTGGCAGCAGCCATCCTTTTCGCCATACTTAGTCCGATCCTGGCGCGCCTCTTCTACTTTGCCATCTCGCGAAGAAGGGAGTACCTGGCAGATGCCAACGCCGCGAGACTTACTAGATATCCGGAAGGTCTTGCGTCCGCGCTGGAGAAGATTGCTTCCTCCAATATCCCGCTCTTCTCGGCAAACAAGATTACGGCTCCAATGTACATCAGCGATCCGCTCGGGAATAAGCTTTCGTCACTCTACAGCACACATCCACCCATTTCCGAGAGGATAAAGATCCTCAGGACGATGGCGCACGGAGCAAACTATTCCGATTATCAGAAGGCTTACGCCGCCATCAAGGGGAGGTCACCGATCATCGTTCCACGCTCAGGATTGCGCGACAAGGCAACCGTGCCGATACGGAAGCCTTCCATAAAAGGCGAGAAAGTGGATAAGAAAGAACAGGCCAGGAACGTCGGCGATCTTATGAGGGCGGTGAACGGATTTGCCTTCCTGATATGTGCATGTGGGCTCAAGATGAAGATGCCACCCGATTACAGAGAGCCGAAGATTAAATGTCCGCGGTGTGGCCGCGAGAACGAGGTTCCCCTCGCCGAGCTGGCGGCGGGCGCAGCAGCAATCGGAGCAGCCATGACTTCTCTCTTTTACTCGCGCAGGACAAAAGGATGGGAATCGTTCCATTGCTCGTGCGGGAGACTCCTCCAGCTTGCCCCCACGTTTTCCGGCTCGCACGTAGTCTGTCCCTCCTGCGGCCGCAAGACCATCATCAAAAGCTAAGATATGGTGAAGGTACTTTTTGGAAAGAATTGGTTCTGGTATAATAAAAAACCGTATGTGGCTGGATGAGCATCGCTGGAAAGCCGGAATGATTGGAAGGCGATGGTTCAGCTGAAAGAAATGCAGTAGACCATTAATTGGAGGTTCCATGAATATCTTTGTAGGGAATTTATCGAGGGATGTTACCGATGAGGAATTGCGACAGACTTTCGAGCCTTTCGGCGAGGTGACATCTGCCAAAGTCATTCGTGATAAATTCAGCGGTGAATCGCGAGGCTTTGGATTTGTTGAGATGCCTTCCAAAACGGATGCTCAGTCGGCGATCACTGAATTGAACGGCAAAGACTTGAAAGGGCGCTCGCTTACCGTTAACGAAGCCCGTCCACGACCCGATACGCGCGGTGGCGGAGCTGGTAGAAGACCTGGCGGCGGCCCAAGACGGCGTTCCTGGTAAACTGGATCTCTTATCGTATTTTTTCCTACCTGTTCCAGGGACAATTCCCCGATGGAGATTTTATTCGACTGATGCACTCGCAGTGTATCGGTTCGACAGGATAATAGTATCATCTGGAGCCTGGAGCTTGTTTGATGATCTATGTCCTCAGTCATCTTGCTGGATTTGTTTTCATCTTCTACGTTTTTCTCTTAACAGGGGCAAAGGTTGGCAAACTCCTTGGAATTTCTTCCAAAGATCGACTTTTTAATTTCCTCACCTGCATGACCTTGGGGATGAGTGTATGGATGTACATCATCTTCCTGCTCGCAGCGCTGAGAGCTCTTAATGGCAATCAAAGATCGTTTCTTCGATGATCGTCTGCATTCTTGTTCTTCTCTTTTTCCATGCCCTTACGCCTGGCATCGCCTGGGACGATGACGTCTATCATCTGAACCTTCCCAAACTCTATTTGAAGAACCACGGTTTTCTGAGGATCCCTTACAACATTTACTCTAACTGGCCGATGAACTTCGAGATGCTCTACACGCTCGGGATGTCGGTGCAGGATCACGTGACGTCAAAGCTCATCCATTACGGATTCGGCATCCTCTATTTCATTCTCTGGAGCCTCTCCTCGCAGCAGATGCGATTCCTGATCCAGGCATTGCCCTTTTTCTCGATCGTGTCAGCTTTCGGGGTCATCAGGAGGAGATCATTGCTGAAGCTGTCCCTCCCATTTACCGGTTCATCAACAGCAGCACTCCCGCATCGTCGCGATTGATGCTTCTCAACATCAATTACGGATTCTTCCTGGAGAGGGACTACATAGCAGACAGCTTCTTTGAGGCTTCGCAGATGAATGCTCTCTTACATGAGTCTGGATTGGAAAAAGGAATGAAGGAGATGTTGAAAAGAATGGGGATCACGCATATCCTGTACTCGACGAGAGATTGGGGAATCGAATACCCATCCTATCTCCAGGAGTTCCTCAAGGATCATGCGGCACCGGTTTGCGTTACCCAGGATGAGCAACTCACTCTCTACAGGATCCTCTTCCGATCTTTTTGATGGCGGCGAGGATCTTATCGGGGGTAATAGGGAGTTCTTTCATCTGGACGCCGATGGCGTCAAATATTGCATTGGCAATGGCTCCTGAGACGGCGATGGAACTTCCCTCGCCCACTTCTTTGGCGCCATAAGGTCCCATCGGGTCGGGTACTCCCACGGAAGCTGAATGTATCCTCGGCATCTCCATGATGGAAGGCAGGATGTAATCTCTCATATTGGGGTTCAGTATAACCCCTTTATCGAAGACCACTTCTTCGAGGAGGGTCTCGCCGAGTCCCATTACGCAGGAGCCTTCCACCTGTCCGTCGAAGGAGAGAGGATTTATAACTGTGCCGCTGTCGTGGGCGCAGTAGAAATCGGTAACGCTGACCTTTCCCGTTTCCATGTCGACAGAAACCTCCACCGCCATGGCACAGAAGCTGTAAGTGGGAGATGTGCCGACGCTTGCCCCTTTGTAAGTCCCGCCAAGCTTCGGGGGCTGATAATGCCCCATCCCCGCGATAGGTCCCATCCTGTTGAATGCCTCCGCCGCAGCCTTCTCGAAGAAGATACATTTCTCAGGATCGTCTTTTGAAAAGATTCTTCGTTTCCGGGCGATGAGATTTTCCGGTGATGTCTCGAGCATTTCCGCCGCGATCTTCAGGACTTTCTTCTTGACTTCCTGTGCCGCCTCCTTCACGGCGTTTCCGGCCATAAGGGTGGTCCTGCTGGAATAACTTCCAAGGTCGATCGGAGTAATCCGTGTATCAGCCGATATGACCTGGATGTCATCGAAGAGAAGACCAAGCTCCTCTGCGGCGATCTGCGCCAGGACGGTATCCGATCCCTGGCCAATATCTGCTGCTCCGATGTAGAGAATTGCCGATGTCCCGTCCTCACTCAACCTGATCATGGCGTTGGAGTGGGGGAATGTGCTCCTGTAGATCGGGTAGGCAGACCCGGAGACAAACCCGCCACCGGCGATGCCAATTCCTCTCCCCGGCGGAAGCTTGCCTCGCTTTGCATCCCAGTCTGACATCTCCCGCACTTTCTTAAGACACGCTTTGAACTCATTGGTATGGATGATAAACTCGCTCGGCGTCCTCTCGTTGGGACCCCTTGCGTTCTTCATCCTCAGTTCGATCGGATCCATGCCGAGCTGCTTGGCAATCATGTCGAGCTGACTCTCGAAGGCGAACCTTGGCTGAGGGCAGCCGTGCCCTCTCTGGGCGCCGCATGGAGGAAGATTGGTGCAGACTCTGTATCCATCAAATTTAAAGTTGTCGAATTTATATGGGACGGGAAGCATCGCACCGGAGTAGTAAGCAGCGATGATGCCGTATCCGGTATAGGCACCTCCATCGAGATAGGTCTTCGAGTGAACGCCGAGGATAGTGCCGTCTTTCCGAAAACCTGTCTTCAAAGTGATGTACTGCCTGTGTCTTCCCCTTCCGTGGAGGAAAGCCTCCTTCCTATCGAAGAGCATCTGCACCGGCTTTCCAGTCATCTTCGAGAGGATGGCAGCACAGAATTCCAGAGCGGTAACCTCGGCTTTTCCTCCAAATCCGCCGCCAACGTGCGGCTTGATCACCCTGATCTTCGCCATTGGAAGACCGAGTACTCGGTGCAGTTGATACTGGACGTAATGCGGGGTCTGTGTGCTCGACCAGACCGTCAGGTTTTCCCCTGAATCCCACTGCGCAAGCGCAGCGTGAGGTTCCAGCGGGCTCTGCATCGTCCTGTTCCCGACGAATGTATCTTCCCGGACGAGGTCTGCTGCTTGGAAGGCTTTCTCGACATCGCCGAAGTTGTGATGGATCTCTGTATTGATATTGTTTCTATAACGTTCGTGGAGCTGGGGTGCGCCATCCTTCATCGCCTCGAATGGGTCGAAGACAGCGGGGAGCTCCTCGTAATAGACCTCGATTGATGCAAGTGCTTTCTCGGCTGTTTCCTCATCCACGGCACAGACGGCGGCAACCCTATCGCCCGCATAGAGCACTCTACCGATGGCGAAGATATGTTCGTCGTATCGGGCGGGGCTCACACCGTAAGGGACATCAGGGACATCCTTTGCCGTAATGACCGCCTTCACGCCGGAAAGACTCTTTGCATTCTCCGTGTTAATGGATTTTATGCGAGCGTGGGGTAAAGGGCTTGTCAGGATCTTCCCGTATAGCATTCCTGGAAGCTGAATGTCTCCGGTGAACTTTGCCGCTCCGGTAGCCTTATCGGGAGCATCCTTGCGCGGGATCCCTTTCCCGACAATGGAAAATTCTATTGTGCTCTTCCACTCGCCTGTGAAATCGCATCTTTTCTCGATCTTTTTCCCGATTTCTTCGGCACTTCCAGCCTTAACCTCTTCCTCGCTATCAGTCTTGCACTCTGCTTCACCCTTAAAATCGTTCTTTCCTTCACCAAGAAAATCCTTATAGTGCTTGACCGCTTCGACGATCTTCACATAGCCGGTGCAGCGGCAGAGATTTCCGCCAAGTGCGCCCTTGATTTCATCCTCGGAAGGGTCTGGTTTCTTGTCGATGAGAGCTTTCGCGCTCAGGATCATTCCGGGAGTGCAGTATCCACACTGAATAGCCCCGTGCTCTACGAAAGCCCTTTGTAGAGGATGAAGCTTCCCGTTTTCCGCCAGCCCCTCGATGGTCGTAATCTCCTTCCCATCGGCTTCCATGGCAAGGAGAATACAGGAGGCGACGGGTTTTCCATCCATCAGGACAGTACAGGCTCCGCAATCCCCGATTTCGCATCCCCTCTTCGTCCCGGTGAAACCAAGATGGTTTCGCAGAAGCTGGAGCAGAGTCGTGTCCGGCTTAACTGCAACGATGCGCTGAAGACCATTAACTTTAATTTTGATAATCTGTTCCAACGTCAATCTCTTTTACCTTTATCCATAATTCTCTCGCATCATTGGAGTTTTTGCGGCGCTCTCTTTTGCCATGTTGATAGCTCTAATTGTCAGGACTCTGACAAGTTCACGACGGTACTCTTCAGAGGCACGGACATCTGTTATGGGACAGCAGCATCTTGCTGCCACGCAGGCAGCTTCATCTATAGATTCTGGATCGAGCTTCTTCCCAGCCATGATCTCTCCGGCCTCCCTCACAAGGAGAGGGGTTGGGGCAACGGCTCCGAGGACGATCCTTGCCTCCTTACATTTCTGCCCATGCATGCGGAGGGATACGGCAACCCCGGCTACGGCAAGAGAGAGAATGCCCCTTCTCCCCTCTTTGAGGTAACATGATCCTGTTCCCGGCTTCGGGAAGGGAACCACTATTTCCTTGAGAATCTCGCCTGGCATGAGGGTCGTCTCCCGCGGCCCCTTGAAGAACTCTTCAAGCGCCATTATTCTGACTCCCTTCTGGCTGACCAGTCTCACCTTTGACTTTAATGCGATGAGAATGGGTGGCATGTCGGCGGAAGGGACAGCCTGAACGATATTTCCCCCGATCGTAGCCATTGACCGGATGGGAGGAGATGCAAGGGTCAAAGCCGCTTCTTTGATGACGGAGAACTCATTTGGTACCACAGGTGATTCGATCAACTCGGTCAATGTCGCAAGGGCGCCTATCCTTAGTTCTCCTCTTCTCCCTTCTTTCCTCTTTCGCTCCGATCCACGATCTTCGAGCGGTTCTTTTGCTCTTGATCGGGATCTTCCCTCAGCTTTTTCTCGAGCCTCGATTCCTTTGAGCTCTTGAACATCTCCCAGGGAGATGATGGTAGAGGCTGTCTTTACTCTTTCTTTCAATTCGGGAATAAGGTCGGTTCCTCCAGCCAGAAGTCTTGTGTCTGGTCCAAGCGTGGAGATAAGCTTGAACATCTCCTTCAACGATTTAGGTCTGTAATACTCGAATTCCGGGATAATCATTTTTTGAATATTATCCAGAACCTCTCTTCTTTGTCAACATCGGAATGCCAAGCCAGGCAATGCCTCAGAACGCCTGTTTTGTCTTGATATTGACTCAGGGTGGAAGTCACTTTAATATAAACTTAAACAGATGGTTTACGTCGGCTGAAGGAAGAGATAGGGAAGAGCATGTAGAGAATGACCGGAGGTAGATTGGCTATGTCAGAGTGGAAATTGACTGAAAAGCTGGGGAGAAAG
>JBFMGF010000086.1 GCA_040752675.1 Acidobacteriota bacterium | reverse complement strand
CAGGCACTCTGGGGTGATCAGGCACTCTGGGGCGATCAGGCACTCTGGGGCGACTCAATTCTTGAAAATGGTGATTGATTTATAGATGCAGGAGAAAAATTCATGAAAAGCAGTTTCATAATCTGGGAAGATAATCAACCCCGATAAAGGTGAAAATGTAAGCAAGGAGAATCAAATCTACCCACACTTTCACATGGGTTTGGCTCGTGATTATCTGCCCCCCAGATTATCAAAGCCAAGCAGGGGGTCTTAAAAATAAGATCCCCTGCACCCACCTTTTAGAAGACAGATCAAAAAACCAATTATCAGACTTTCACCATCAGATAGGCTCAGACCTCAATATTGAATCTCTCATTATAAGCTCGTTTCTTTACAATCTCACATCAAAAAATCTATAATTTACAGGAAAAGAAAAAGGCAAAACCCTGAAGATGAAAGAAGCCATGTTCTATAAGCTGGATAGAGATAGCAGCGTCAGATGCTTTCTCTGCCCTCATAACTGCCGGATCAATGACGGTGACGTTGGAACATGCATGGTCAGGAGGAACTTCTCCGGAAAACTCCACTCACTCGTCTATGGAAAGGTCATAGCAGAGCATGTAGACCCCATAGAAAAAAAACCGATTTTCCATTACTATCCAGGGTCGTATGCTTACTCCATCGCCACCATCGGATGCAACTTCAAATGCTCCTTCTGTCAGAATCATGATATTTCGCAGTACCTGCGAAATGGCGGAGAATCCCTCCCGGGCCGCCCCGCATCTCCTGAAGACATCGTAAAAGCTGCCATGGATTCAGGCTGTCGATCAATCTCCTATACCTATACCGAACCCACCATCTTTTTCGAATTCGCCTATGACACGGCACGCATGGCGAAAGCAAAAGGGATTGGGAATAACTTCGTGAGCAACGGATACATCTCTCTGGACGCTATCGAGACGATATCCCCCTACCTTGATGCCATCAACATCGATCTGAAGAATTTTAATGATGAGACTTACAAGAAGATCAACGGGGGCCGGCTTCAGCCCGTCCTAGACGCCATTACGAAGTACAAGGAAAGGGGAGTATGGGTGGAAGTGACAACGCTTATCGTCCCGGGAATGAACGATTCTGAGGAAGAATTAAGGGAGATCGCCAGGTTCCTGGTTAAGACAGACCCGAATATCCCCTGGCACGTCAGCCGGTTCTATCCAAACTACAAGATGTTCGACCGAAATGCAACTCCTTTCGAAAAGATCAAAAAGGCTCTGCAGATAGGAAAAGAGGAAGGATTGAATTTCGTTTACAGCGGGAATGTCCCGGGATGGGATAGTGAAAACACTTACTGCACCGCTTGTGGAACGATTCTCATCGAACGATTTGGCTTTCAAAGCGCAGAGAGCTTCATAAAATGGGATCGTTGCCCAACCTGCCGGAAAGAGGTCCCCGGCATCGGTCTTTCCTCATGACAGAGTTACTCTTTCGATTATGGAAAGGTAGGTCTCCAGAGCCGAACCGCTCCTATCGAACTTCATCATGAAAAGAGATTTGATCTCTTCCTTGCCCATGAGATCATTCTGGTACGCATCGTACATCTGTTGACCCAGAAAATATCCCAGTTCATGGGTTAATATCGTGAACTTCTCCTTCTGAGTCTTTATCCCATCGAGGAGCTCCTTCGGGATCTGATCATACTTCTGATACTCCTTCTCGAACCGCTTATGGAGAAGGATGAACCTGATGATCTCGTTGAACTCTTCATAGGTGTATCCCGTATTCTTTTCAATTTCCTCCTTCCCCTTCCGGTAATATTGATAAAACTGCGTTTCGAAGAAGTGGTTCCTGCTGGGATCAATCAGCTTCGATCCGAAGAAAGCGAGAGCTTCTCCCATGATGGCGGCATAGAAAATGTCGAACTGGAGGAGGTCATCTCTCCTGCTCTGGAACGACCCGATCTCCTGCTTAAGAGCCTTATTGACGAAATGAGCAGCTTCTTCCCCCGCGTGATTTACATGGAGCTTCCCGATGACGATAGCGTTCAGACCAGATACATAGCAGCTACCCTTCTTCGAAATGTGCTCTTCGATGATCTCGATTTCCTCATCGCTGTAATTTTTTTCGAGCAGAAGGCCACGGATGATCGCCTGATCGCTGTAAGAATATACTTCCGGGAAGACGTCTATCAAGTATTCACGGTAGCCGTCTTCCTTTCTATACAGGTATGTATACTTGTCTATCTCGAGAAATTTCAGAATGGCATCAATCATGTTGTGGATGGTGGGAGTTAGATCAACCTCCTCGCTATCTTCTTGGTATTTCCACTTTTCCAGCGTTTGCCTGTAAGCTTCATACTTGGCAATGAGGCTTGAATTGAAGACGCAAAACCTTCCGTCAGATACTTTAATGACCTCCGCCCAATCCAACCCCCTGTCGATGCGTTCCCAGTATAGCCAGTCTACATTCTGAACAACGACCACCTCCCTCTTTTCAAGATTGGCCTTTTTGAGCTTCTCTTTTACCTTTCTCGGCAGATGATTCCTGGCAAGATGCGACTCTCCAAATATGACGATGACCTTTGTATCAGGGAAGGTCTGAAAAAGATTGACGATCTTCTCAGCGGCGAAACTGTCCCTCTTCCGGATGTACTGGAAGCCACCTCTGGGCCCGCTATCCAGACCATAAACCCTTATGCCGCACTTCCGTGCCATGCAAAAGATCTCCCTAAAACCCTCCCAATCATACCCCCACTCCGAATCGTATCGGATTCTCTTGAGGAACTCCTCTTCTGAGATCGCTCCTTCCATCCACCGGTCGAGGATCCCCTGGTTCCGACTATAGACCATCTCCATCCCGAGAACGGTTCTGCTGCTCCTTTCCGCTATCTTCCTGATAAGCTTGGCCTCGAAGAGCTGACAATCTTTAAGAGCATGATAATCACCCAGATAGATGAGATCTGCTTTGTAGCAGGAGACGATAAGATCATCCAGTGAAGAAATTTCTTGGAAGGTCCTGAACTCTTCGGTGAAATCCTTGATATATTTCTTGCGGCTGTTGGGGTCTGAACCAAAAATGATCTTTTTAAGGTGTCTGACAGTCTCTCTCTGACCGGCAAACATCTCTTTGATCTGGGGGCTCTTGTACATTCCGTGCTCTGGTGGTCGTCCTTGTGAACTGGTTTAGTTGTTTTTCGTTTCCTTTCGCTCTTCCGTTTTATCCTTATCTTCCGTATCGCCCCTTAAGGCTTTCCGGAAGTTCCTGATCCCTTCTCCGAGCCCCCTTCCCAGCTCGGGTATCTTTCTTGCCCCAAAGATGAGGACAATGATCAGAATGATTATGAGAATTTCCCAGATTCCCAGACGCGGCATATTTCCTCCTCGTTCATTTCAAATTTTCTTTCAAGATGAGACGCTCATTCCCCACTCTCTTCGTGACCTTGATCGAGTCGAAATATTCCAGGAGGGGAATTGCGTTCTTCCTGGTAATTCCAGCCATATCCTTGAAGGTGGCGATATCTATTATACTTTTCTGCTCGGCATATTTTCCAAGCTTTTCTTTAAGCGCGGCGATAGAATCTTGATGGAAGACCCGTTCATCTTTCATCTTAATCAGCTTTTCCTCCCTCAGCAGAAGATGAAAGATCTTCTCGACGACTTCCCTCGGGAACCGGCTGACATTCAGAACGATCTTCATCTCCGGCGGATTGAGCCCTCCCTTTCTGAACTCCCCTTCAAGATGTTCTCGGATCTCTTGCTCCATAGGATTCAACTCTATCCTGTGGTCCCTGTGTATGACAAGGGAGCCTTCCACCCTGATATCTCCTTCATTTTTCATCGTAGCTACGATCGATTCGAATAACTCCTGATGGACGAAAGAAGCTGCTTTCCTTCTCAGTTCTTCCTTGCTGATACCCGGAGATAGGGGATTCTCTCTGTGAAAACGCAGCACTTCTTCCTTCGCCTTCTTCTTCAGTTGATCATAAGCCCTCTTCGAAAGGAACAGACCGCTATCCACCGGGATCTCTTCGACCCAACCACGTTGTACCAGATCACTCATCAACGTTTCGATCGCCACTCTTCCCATGCCGCTCCGTCTTACCAGAGCCTGTAGTACAACACCACGCTCTCCATAAGAAGCGACGATGAGATCCAATCTTTCCTGCTCATTTCCTGATTCAAGGATCGAAAGATCGTTGATAACGGATGTATCGCCCGTCTTGTGCTTTCGAGGATCGTTATCGAGTACAAGACCGCCTCCGATTGTTCTGGTTGGAGAATAAAACCTCACGATGAATCTGTCCCCCGGAAAGACGGCGACAGGTTTTTCCATTCTCAGTTGAACGTACATGGAGCTTCCCGGAGCCAACCTGTCCGCCTCCAGAATATGGACCCTTGCCATAACCTCGGATGTTCCATGATGAAATCTCACCTTCGAGAGGTTCTTTAAAGGCGGGCTCGATGGCAAAAGGTTCATTCTGGCATCTATCATCCTGGCCGGCTTGAGCGCTCCTGGCATGGCAAGCGTCATACCTCTTCCGAGATCAAGATAGCCAATTCCTGCCAGATTGAGTGCCGTTCTTTGCCCGGCGCGTGCAAATTCTCTTGGCTCATCATGAACTTCTATCCCCCTAACACGGCATTTCTTTCCTGCGGGGAGGAGCTCCAGCTCGTCGCCGATCTCGATCCTGCCGCTGACTAAGGTCCCGGTCACGACCGTCCCGAACCCCTTGATGGAAAAAGACCTGTCGATGGGAAGCCGCACCGTCCCTTCTTCGCTCTTCTCTTCCACTTTCAATGCAAGATCATGTATCGTCTCTTTCAGGATGTCGATCCCCTTCCCTGTCCTGGAGCTTACGGGGATGATGGGAGCTTTTTCCATGAAGGAACCACGGATGAGGTCACACATTTCCATCTCAACGAGTCTTATGACCTCTTCATCGACAAGATCGATTTTTGACAGAACGATCAGCCCCGACTTCACTCCAAGGAGCTTGCATATTTCAAAATGCTCTATGGTTTGCGGTTTGACGGATTCATCGGCTGCCACGACTAGAATTACAATATCGATTCCGCCGGCTCCCGCCAGCATGTTCTTGACGAATCTCTCGTGCCCGGGAACATCGACGAATCCGATCAGAAGATCATCACCGAATTTCAGGCTGGCAAAGCCGATGTCAATTGTTATTCCTCTTTCCTTCTCTTCTTTCAGGCGGTCTGTATCGACACCTGTCAGCGCCTTGATCAATTCAGTCTTGCCATGGTCGATGTGGCCGGCGGTGCCGATGATGATGCTCTTCATGGAGCGCTTCTCCATCAATCAGAGATGTTCAGAGCTTAAAATCCTCTTTAACACCATGAGCCTTCTTTAGCTTCGAGGCAGCTCCGGAAGTTAGCGTTGTCGAAAGAACCTCTATGGCGACCTTTTTCCCCAGTTCGACTCCTGGTTGACCGAAGGGATTGACCTTAGCCATCCGGCAGTAGAAGAAGACCTGCATCTCGAGGAAAGCGATGATCTGGCCGAGATTGAACTCATCGATTACGGGAATGCTGATCGTGAGACATGGAACTCCAGCCCTGCGAAGAGAATATTCTGTTCCCACCTTCTCTGCATGCAGGACCTCTCCCAGCGTTTTTCCCTGAATGTGCTGGAAGGATCCTTTAAAGCTCTTCTCTTCCGGGATTCTCAACTCCCTTCGGAATCTCTCAATCTCCCAGAATGTAACGATTTTATCTTTTTTCCCTTCCAGGAGGAGTTGAAGCAGGGAATGCTGGTCAAGTGTCCCGATTGCCGATATGGGAGTCTGTCCTTCATTGACCACTCTCCCCTCGATACTGATTCTTTTGCCGCTACTCTCTGCAAGCAACTGAGCATACCAGGCGAGAAGCGGTCCCAGAAGCGAAGAATATGAGAAGATAACCTCGATGCTCTTCCCTCGGAGGTCCAGCATTCTCTTGATTGAAGCGTAAACAAAGGCAGGGTTTTGTTCGGGATCATCCAGGTTCATGCATCGACGCAGCATCTTTTTCGCTCCAGAAATGAGCATCTGAATATCGAGCCCTGCATATCGAAGGGGTAAAAGCCCGGCAGGCCCCAGTACAGAGTATCTTCCCACCTCATTCTCATTGAGGGGAATGATGGGAATCCTGTTGCTCCGCGCAAACTCCGCAAGATCGCCATTCTGATCGGCCGTTGTGATGGCTATCCGTGAAGAATAGCCCTTTCCTTGTCTCTTCTTCAGCCTGTCAAGTATCAGTAATAGGTTGGCTATGGTCTCTATCGTCTTTCCCGATTTGGTTACGACATTTATGACCATCCTGGATAGATCCAGCTTCTTGAGCATCATGAAAGCCGCTTCTGGATCCACATTCTCGAAGAAGAAAAGGTTTCTCAGTCCTTCATCCCTGAAGGGCCTAAGAGCTTCGTAGATGGCTCTGGCACCAAGCGAGGAGCCGCCGATTCCAATGACGATCATCCCAGCGCTTTTTCTTCTCCATTTTTCAGAAAGGGGCTCCCATTCTCTCTTTGCGCGAGAATGGCGGATATGATTGAGGAACTCGATCTCCCCCGTTTCCATCTCAACCTTCAATGATCCCGCTAGCGGTCTGCAGTCTCTGATGAAGCGCTTCATATGCCGCCGTTCGATACCACCGGACGGAAGGAACTGCTTCAGTGAACCTGAGTAGCAGAATGAAAGATCGCGAGTCATGATGCTCCTTCTCATTTAGCCTATATTGTAACATCATTTGTTCCACTCAATGGAAAGGCTGATTAGGGAGGGAAAAGAGGGTACCGGAAAACATGGAAATTTGAGATCAGAAGTAATGGGAAGCATTGGAATGAGCAATAAACGAATTGAGGAACCGAAGAATGAGAGAACAGGAGAACCGGGAAAAGGGGGATGGGTAGATCAGGATTCCTGGAAAGTTTCTCTAATTGCTTTCCTGATCTCCTCAAGGTCGAATGGCTTGAGGATGAATCTCACTTTCTTCTTTTCAAGAAATTCGCTGGTCGCAGGATTGGCTGTATCTCCGGTCATAAAAATGAATCTATCCTTCAAATGCGGGAACTTCCTGCTGACCCGTGAGAAGAACTCCTTACCATCCATACGGGGCATTTTGAAATCGGAAATGATCAGGTCATACGCCGATCCTTTCAACTCTTTGACAGCCATCCTCCCATCGCTGGCAAAGTTTACCTGGTGTCCATCCTCCCTGAGCACCTCCTCGATGAAATGAAAGATCTCTATTTCATCATCGACAATGAGAATCTTCTTCCCGGCGGGAATTCTGTCAATCCGGGCGGGAAGTCTGGCATTCTGATCCTTGTCTCTTACACCGCCGGCAGCCGGCAGCGTGATGAGGAACGATGTCCCTTCATCTACATTGCTAACAACGTTTATTTCTCCGCGATGCTCTCTGATCGTCGTTCTGGCGATACTCAGGCCAAGTCCGGTTCCTTTACCTGGTTCTTTCGTTGTAAAGAAAGGATCGAAGATCTTTGAGATATTCTCTTTGCGGATCCCGGGACCATTGTCTTTGATCTCGATGAGGACCTTCCCGTCAGAAAAATCCGCCTTTATCATGATTTTCCGTTTCCTCTTGACCTCGAGCAGGGCTTGCATCGCGTTATTGAATATGTTCAACAAGACCTGCTGGATCTGGTGGACATCCCCCATCACTCTCGGTAGATCCTGGGGATAGTTTTTCTTCACTTCTATGCTGCTGACCCGGAGCTGATAGGAGATGATCTGGAGCACAGATTCAATAGCGCCATTCAGGTCGAACCACTTCTTTTCGATCTTATATTTTCTCGCAAAGGTGAGAAGGTTCTGGACAATCCTCTGGCATCGCTTCGATTCGCTGTTTATGACCTCCAGCTTCTTCTTGACTTCTTTCGGCACACTGGCGTTCTGCAGGAGCTGCGCGTATCCCATAACGGATGTTAGAGGATTATTCAACTCATGGGCGATCCCGGAGATCATCTCTCCTAGGGCGGAGAGCTTCTCGGCCTGCATCATCTGCTCATGAAGCTGTCTCTGCCTGGTAATATCGGATAGGACCCAGACGATACCGGTGACCCTCTCATCGGCGTCCAGAACGGCAGATGCAGTGACGTTGAGAATCGTCTGATAATTGTGGAAGGTTATTTCATGACTCAGAGAGCGAATCCTGTTCTTCCTGAGATCTGATAGAGAACGGACAAGGTCTTTATCATGGAAGCTATTAGCAAATCCCTGATCTCTATCCAGTCTCAATCTGAAGAGGATGCTATCCGCTGCTGGATTGGTCATCAGGAGGTGGCCTGAGAGATCAGTCAGCACGACTCCTTCCGTCATGGAGTTGACCACTGAGCGGAACCGACTTTGTTCGCTTTCCAGGGAGGAGATGAATCTGTCCAGCGTCGCTGATGCCTGATTGGAAACAGTATCCAAAAGCCTGATCCTGTTTTCGTTGAGTATTCTTCTCTGCGAGGAGCAGACAGCCATCAATCCAACGGAGAGACTCCTCCTGAAAATGGGCATGTGATGGATGATTTGTAGAGAACTTTGACCATAATAAGATTCGGGGAGATAATCCCTCGATCGAAAGACAACCGTTTTTTCGTTTCTGACTTTCCTTCCCGAGAGGTCGTGAAATAGAGAAATTGCAGACTTTCCTATCTCTTTGAGTTCCCTTCCCTCGACGAGATGCGAAAGATAGTAATAGATCACTGGGCGGTCTTCAAAAGAGAGGATGATCAGGGAAAGATCCGCTTCGGAAATCCTGTGGATGGCCTCTAGGATCGATCTCAGAAATTCATCAAGGCTCAGCGAACTGTTCATGGACCTGCTGAGATCGTATAGAAGCGAGAGTTCAAGCGTCCTATCATCGATCTGTCTTTCAAGTTCCGAATAATCTCTCTTCCATTCGGAAGGATTTCCGGCTTGCTCATTCTGGGAGGACTGGTTCCTTTCGCTTTCGTGTTCTGAAGCGCACATAAAAAGACAAGACCTTCCTATAACTTTTGGGAAATATATTGTTCCCTTAGCAAAAAGTCAAGGATGGCGGGTGGGCTGGAACGTTCACTTCCTTGGAGTGGAGAGGCTTTCCATGATCTTAGCCGGGAATTTATCCTTGGGAGGTGATTTGATGATCCTGTTTTTGGCGAAAGCCTTCTTCAGTCTCGCCTTAGCCTGGGATTCGATCTGGCGGACCCTCTCCCTGCTGATGTTCATCATCTCGCCGATCTCTTTGAGCGTCAGAATCTTGCCCCCATTCAAGCCGAATCTGTTCGTCACGACGATGCGTTCCTGTTCGCTCAAAAAGTCTAATGCCGCTTTCACGAGGTGGTTGTTTTCACGTTTGATGAGATCCTCTTCCGGATCGATAAAGGCACTATCTACAAGATAATCAGATATTGCAGTATCTTTATCTTTCCCGATCTTCTCGTCAAGAGAGATCTCTTTAAGGGTCAACTTCAAGATTTCATCGATCTTCGAGATGGACCTTTCTAGATGCTCCGAGATTTCTTCCCTCTTGGGCTTTCTTCCCAGTGCCTTCCTAAGAGTTTTTTCCGTATCCTTGAGTTCTTTCACCTTCTTCATCTGATAGTTTGGTACTCTCACCAGGCTGGCATGCTCGGATAGGGCTTTCAGAATAGATTTTCTGATCCACCAGATGGCATATGTGATGAATTTCGTCCCCTTCTTATGATCATAACGATGAGCCGCCTCTATAAGACCGACGTTTCCCTCATTGAGAAGGTCCTCGAAAGGAAGTCCCAGGTTTCTGTACTCGCTGGCCACCTTGACGACGAAGCTCAGGTTTGATTCGATAAGCTCATTTAGGGATTTCTTCCCTCCAACTTTTATCTTTCTGGCGAGGACCATTTCCTCTTCTTTGGAAAGTAGCGGATATTCTCTGATCTCTGAAAAATAGCGGGACAAAGTAGAATTCTTATTGTTAGAAACGGAGCTCATTTATCTTTCCTTTCTGCCGGAGGGGAAGTGCTTTCGGCGGTTAAAAGGTTTCAAAATGCTTGACTCCAAATAATTCTTGACTTATGTACGGATAAACCGTAAATTAAAATAATTAGATTGTAAGCGATTTTGAAAAAATAAATGATATAAGGAATTTTCACAAAACAGAAACATTATTTAAAATCTTAATTTTGGCCTTGCCGTGGCTACCTATTATTTAGTACAAAGAAATTATAGGTTTTCTAAAAAGAAAAGTCAAGAAAAAATAATTGCTTTTTAAGCAAAGGTTTAAATTTTCGGTAAAACGGAGGCTGTAATGACCTTGAAACCCAAAAAGAGGCAAGAGATTTTCATCGGAGCCAAGATCAGACAGCTCAGGAAAGACAGAGGCATGACTCAGTCTGAGCTTGCACAGAGGATCGGTGTTCAGCAGTCAGACCTCTGCAGAATGGAAAATGGCGAATACAAAGTTAGCCTGGAGACTCTCTTCAATATTCTCCTTATTTTTAACATGGACATCGTGGAATTCTTCAAGGATGAGAAGAGGTCCGGGCTGACGATGGACGAATGCGAACTTCTGAAGCGCTATCGCAACCTCGATGAAAAGTCTAAACTCGATGTCATGAGCTTCATTAAATTTAAAGAGCAACAGAACAAAACCGAACTCAGTCATGCTTAGATTCAATTAGGTTTTCCATGAGGAAAGAACTCAGAAAGGAAATGCTCGAATTATGCAGTAATGGAGCCAAGGCTATCAAGACCGGAGATTTTCAAAAGGCCCTTAAGAACTACCAAGAAGCCAAAAAGATTGCCACGACCCTGAAGGATCAGAATGCCATCCACAAATGCATGGCGAATCTCAGTCTGGTCTATGTGGAACTGGGCGAATACAAGAAAGCTGAAGAAGGTTTGAGAGAGGTCATAATCAGCAGCACCGATGACAGGGTCATCTTCGGCGCTTCTTACTGTCTTGCCATCAGTCTCAGGAGGCAGGGAAAGTACGCCCAGGCTCTAAAGTATGCTGCAAAAGCGCTGCAGAAAAGCATCGCCATGAATGATCTGGATGCAGAAGCCAGAGTGCATAACCTCCTGGGAAACATCCACCTCTTCCAGAGCTACATCGATGAAGCCATTTCGGAGTATCTGAAGGCACTCGAGATTAGAAGAGCATCCAGGGAAGACAATAAATTCTCACTTGCCATTTTGAAAGAGAACATCGGCTACAGTCTGATCCTGAAAAAGGATTACCCGAACGGAATCCGGTATATAAAAGAGGCCATGAACCTAGCAAAGGTTATCGGTGACCGGAGATGCCTCTCTGAATGCTATCAAGACCTCTGTTATGCTTACATGCTCCTGAGAAAGTTAAAAGATGCCGAGAAGACGGGGGACAATGCCTTGCATCTTTCCCTTGATCACGGATATAGAGATATAGAAAAGAACTGTTATTATCTTCTGGGAGAAATCAACTTTCTAAAGGGAAATCCCGAGAAAATGGAACAATACTTTCAAAAACTTCAGGAATTCTATCCTCATCTACCCTTCCTGAAAGAGTTCCTGAAGGAATTTGATGTGAGCGAATTTATCACTTTGAAGCAGTAACTATGAGAAGAATTAACTTGCCTGTCCTGTTCCTCCTGATCTTAGGAACGATGTTTTATGCCCTTGCCGATCAGATGAAATTGAGTTGCGATGGGACGCTTCATAAGATAGAAATCGTCTACCTGGAAGGCTCCACGGATGACGTTCCAAGAACCTCGCTCTGTCATACGATGCAGAAACCGGACGGAAGTATCGAGAGATTCACCATCCCCACGACTGGCGATCTTCTTGCCGATCTCGACCCTCAACTCGACCTGAACCCATCTAGCCAGCTTCCCTCCATCGCCTGGAGCCGATTCGATGGGCTGGATTACGAGATTGCGTTTTCCACTTTTGATGGCTCGCGCTGGTCCACACCGAAGCTGTTGACCTCCAATTGTAACAATGACCGGGAGCCTAAGATCATCATCGGGAATTCCAATTTGATTCACCTGATGTGGAAGGAGGAAACGCCCGGCGTCTCGACTTATTATCACGTTGATCTCACAAATTCAGGATCATTATCAAGCACACCGGACGTGCACTTTCCGCCTGAGGAGAATCTCGTTCTTCCGGATGGAACGACTCCACCCACATCCACCTATCCGAACGATTCCTCGATATTTTATGCATTTCAAATACCCACGCCGGGATTGAGAAGGGTGGTCATCTGGGGAGGGCGTGACGATCCCTCACCCATAAATTTCCAGGAAGGGTTTCGACTGAACGATTCGACGACAAACGTAACGAGCTGTAAAGCAGAAAAAGTGAATGCCCGGCTGGTCCTCATCTTCCGTTCCGGAGACAAGCTATACTACACCTACAGAACGCAAACATCCTGGACGGACTACAGGATGATCAAGCTGGATGGAAATATCAGCGAAGGAAGAGCCGAGCTGCTCGTGAAAGAAATGTTAGGTAGATTGCCTTAGCGGTTTTTTTCCACTAATGATAGAAATCTTTCCCATCGTCCATCACCTTGAACTTTCTCCGTTTGAGCTTCCACTTCAACTCTGAAAAGATAGCCCTAACACGCCATACCCTCTTAATATAGAGATAGCCAATGAGCATCCCACCAAAATGAGCGAGGTGGGCGATACCGTCACCCGTGTAGGTCCATGAAAAGTAAAATTCCAGCAACGCAAAGAACAGGACGAGGTGTTTGGCTTTCACGGGAATGATGAAATAAATGTAAATGGGGCGGTTGGGGAAGGTCAACCCAAAAGCAAGGAGGATTCCATACAGGGCGCCGGAGGCTCCTATGGTGGGATTTCCTGAAGTCGGCGTGAAGGCAACGGTGAGAAGGGCAGCCCCGACTCCTGTAATGAAGTAGTATTTGAGAAACTTGGAAGTTCCCCAGTATCTCTCCATATCCGAGCCGAACATCCACAGAGTGAACATATTGAAGAGAATGTGTCCAAAGCCGCCATGGAGAAACATGTATGTGACGGGCTGCCAGATCCAGAGATGACGGATGACAAACGTTGGGACCAGACCGAAGAGAAACTCCGTCAGGAGAGACTTGTGTCCGAAGAGGAAGAGATGTTCTTGGAAAAATGCTGGTAGAAGATCAATGAGAAAGTCCAGAGCACTGACTCGAAGCAGGATATGGAAGAGTAGCTGAAGGAAGAAAATAAGCCCATTGATCACGAGGAGAGCCCTTATAACCCGGGGCATCCGCCTGAAGAATCCAGAATAGTCATAAGGAGTGGAACCACTCCGCGACCTGTAATAGTACATTCTCTCTCCTAAGGTATCCCTTTCCCTGCTTTTATGGGCAAGATACTTAGAATTTTCACAATTGTCAAATGGAATAAAAAATCCGTGCATTTTTTGAATCTCCGCGTAAATTTATAGTCAAGAGATGCCCTGGGGGAAGGTAACTATCTTCAGTAATCTATGAGCAAAAATATTGGCGGCACCATTGTTGCAGTCCAGAATCTGCAACAAGGTGACCTGATGTTTGTGTCCTTCCCAGATCCGAATATTAGAAAAACTGGAATCTGAAGAATTCAATAAGGGGGCATGACAATGGATATCAAAGTCAGAAAGATCATTGAGATCAACAGACAACTCCTCCAGCGCAACAAGCTTTCCGATCTTCTAGATTTCATCATAGACAGCGCCATGGAGCTAACCGGTTCCGAGAGAGGCTTCCTCATGCTCAAGGGAAACGATGGAAAGATCACCATTGAGATCGCGAGAAGATTCGAGCAGGAAGATCTGGATCAGCCCGAGATAGAGATCAGCAGAACGATAGCCATGGAGGTCCTCAATTCGGGAAACCCGATCATCACCGATAATGCCTCAATGGACAAGAGATTCAAGATGCATCACTCAGTGAGAAGGCTGACCTTGAAATCGATCCTCTGTATCCCTCTCAAGGAAGCAGAAAAGACCCTCGGGGCCATCTATCTTGACAACCGGATTCGGGAAGGAGTCTTCCAGAATGAAGAAATTCAGCTTCTTGAGGCGTTTGGCGCCCAGGCCACCCTGGCCATCAAAAATGCCAGCCTCCTTGAGTTGCTTGAGACAAAGAGCGAAGCTATCCAGCTACTGAACCGCGAACTCGCGAAGAAGATCGATGAACAGAGGGAGGAGATGGAGGAAGTCAAGGAAGAGATCAAGCGGCAGCAGGAGGAATTGAAAAAGAGATTCGGTTACGGCAAGATCATTGGAAAAGCGGAAAAGATGCAAAACGTATATAGAATCCTCGATAAGATCTCCTCATCAACTCTTCCAGTCATGATATTCGGAGAAAGCGGAACTGGAAAGGAACTCGTCGCCAAGACCATTCATTACAACTCTTCCCGTAGCGGCCGTAGTTTCGTCTCGGAAAACTGTGCTTCTATCCCCGAGACCCTTCTCGAGAGCGAGCTGTTTGGTTACAAGCGCGGAGCATTTACCGGAGCTGACAGAGACAGGGAGGGTCTCTTCAAACTTGCCGATGGGGGAACTCTCTTTCTTGATGAGATCGGCGATATGAGCTTGACCATGCAGGCAAAGTTGCTCCGGGTCCTCCAGGAATGTGAGATCAGACCGATCGGTGGAAAGGAGATCGTTAAGGTCGATTTCCGGATCATCTCGGCGACGAACAAGGATCTCGGGAAGATGATACAGAACAACCTCTTTCGAGATGACCTCTATTACAGGCTGAACGTTATTCCTATCAACCTTCCCCCGCTCCGGGAAAGACCGGAAGACATTCTTCTCCTAGCCGAGCATTTCCTCGACAGGATAGCGCTGGAACATGGCGGCAGGGCAAAAACGCTCGATTCGAAGGCGCGAAGAATCCTCCTTGATCACGATTGGCCCGGGAATGTGAGGGAGCTTGAAAACGTCCTTGAACGGGCCTTCGTGATGTCGGAGGGAGATGTCATCGCGGCAGAATCTCTTGGAGACAGCATGAACAGAAGGAACATACTTTACAATTGCGACGAACGATTCATCAACGCGGAACGCTCCATGATAGAGAAGGTCCTCATGGCGACGGCAGGAGACAAGAGCAAAGCCGCTCTGGATATAGGATGGAACAGGCAGAAATTGTACAGAAGGATGAAGGTCCTCAGGATTCCGCTGAATTACGGCAAAGACATGTCATGAATCGTTACATAAGAGGACATTGCCGACACACAATGTTACTAGTCTTCGGACCACTCATCAAGCTCTACGTTCCAGTAAGCAAGATCGAGAAAGTTTCTCCAGCACTCATACCTTTTCTCTTTAAGGGATAATCTGATGAGTGGATGCCAGGTCGGTTTGGTGGGCTGTTTGATAAGGGACATGTTGGACTCGGAGAGGAGCTTGTTTTCCTTCCTGGAATTGCACTTGAAACAGCAGCAAACAACGTTGTCCCATCTCGATTTCCCGCCGCGCGAGATTGGAATGACATGGTCCAGGTTGAGTTCCCGCGTTGGGAACTTCTTTCCGCAGTACTGACACTGGTTTCTGTCTCTGAAGTAGATGTTCTTTCTCGTGAATCTGACCTCCTGTTTCGGCAGCTTGTCGAAATCTATGAGAAGAATGACGCGTGGGATTTTCAGTTTATATCTTGGAGTCGCGACGTATTCCTCGTCGGCCTGCACGTGTATGTCACACCAGTTCTCCCAGTCATAGGTCGAATAATCCGGCTCGACGACCTTTACATCTCCCTTGTAAAGAAGAGTGAAGGCTTTTTTGACTGATGTGATATGGATGGCCTGATAGAGTCTGTTGAGAACCAGTACGTTAGAATCAAGCATGCCTAAAAAATACCAGATTTCAAGACATTTATCAACACAAGGTCCTGGCTGCATGGAGAGTAAGCGATATCCAGCGGAAACTATCCTGATCATCGTGGCAAGAAGCCAATCAGGGAGAGTAAGAAGTCTTGAGTCTTGAAGTAAGGCGGTGCCTCTGCAGACCCAAGTCTATGAGACGAGTGATTAGTTCCGTATAGGAGATACCGGAGGCTTCCCAGAGCTTGGGATACATGCTAATGGGAGTGAAACCGGGGATTGTATTCAACTCGTTAACATAGAACTTTCCTGTTCCCCTTTCGAGAAACAGATCAACTCGTGCCATCCCGGAACATTCAAGCGTCCTGAAGGCTCTGATCGACAGATCCTGAACGATGGCGACCTGTTCCTCGCTTAGACTGGCAGGGATGATTAACTCTGATCGATCATCGATATACTTAGCCCTGTAATCGTAGAACTCGTTGCATGGGATGACCTCACCGGGGATGGAAGCCATCGGGGTTTCGTTACCGAGGACACTGCACTCGATTTCCCTCGCATCGATCGCTCTTTCGAGGATCACCTTGTTGTCATAGCCGAACGCATTCTCGATAGCAGGCATGACCTTCCCTTTTTCCTTCACCTTTATAATCCCAACGCTCGATCCGGTATTGGCCGGCTTAACGAAGAGCGGTATCCCAAGATGCGCTACAGAGGATTCTGCTGCCGTATCTTTATCATTCTTCCACTCATGCCAGTAAATGACTCTGTGTTCCGCAACCGGAATTCCATTGAGGGTGAAGAGTTTCTTCATCAGGTCTTTGTCCATCCCGAGAGCCGATGAGAGAGGACCGGCACCAACGTACGGGATACCGGCAAGTTCGAGCATTCCTTGCAGCTTTCCATCCTCTCCATAAGCCCCATGGATAAGAGGAAAAACTACGTCCATGATTAATGTCCTATTCTTTCTATTGATGTGTCTCCTGTTATCTTTATCACTTCGTTTTCCTGAATCTGCCGCCGACGGATCGTCGATTTCGATCAACCCCTTGAAATGATTACTTCCCACTACCAGCAGATTAAGTCCATCGTTGTCTATTCTTTCTCCATTCAGAAGCCTGATGGAATCTTCCGGAGAGAGCCACCTTCCCTCTTTCGTCACGCCGATGGGAATGACATCAAACTTTTCTCTGTCGATGACAGCCATGACTCCTTTCGCCGAAACAATAGAAACCTCGTGTTCAACAGACTTCCCCCCGAAGATTATCCCGATCTTCAATTTTTCCCTCATTCGCAAGCACTCTCCATTTCAACGATATGTTGAATCTGTCTCGCTTTATCCTTTGTCCCCTTGAACCTGATATGAACATGACCATCCACATATGTTTTTTCGAGAACTTCCCCGCTTCTGTATACAAGGGCAATAATGTCCTCCCTCCTCGGATCTATATAAAGATCTACTTCTTCTCTCACCTGGTTCAACGCGGTGAATATGCTGCGCTCAATGGATTCAAGATTCTGGGATTTGAGAGCCGAGACGAAGAGAGCGTTGGGATACAGCCTCCGTGCCCTTTCGATGATGCCCTCCTCGACCAGGTCGATCTTGTTGAATACCTTGAGGCATGGCCGATCTATTATCCCCAGGTCCAGTTTGATGTTTTCCGTCACGGCAAGGTGCTCTTCGTAGTTAGGATTGCTCAGATCGATGACGTTCATCAGCAGATCGGCAAAGACGCTCTCTTCGAGCGTGCTCCGGAACGAAGCGATGAGAGGGATGGGAAGCTTCCTGATGAATCCAACCGTATCGATGAGGAGAATTTCGTTGTTGCCCTTCAGGATGCACCTCCTCACCATGGAATCGAGTGTGGCAAAGAGCCTATCCTGCACGAAGGCGTGTGACTCTGTGAAGGCGTTGAAGAGAGATGTCTTGCCGGCATTTGTATACCCGATTATGGCCACCTTGAAGATACTGTCCCTGCTCTTCCTCCGCTCCTGGCGTCCCCTCTCGATCTTATTCAGATCCTTCGTTAGCCTTGCGATTTTATTCTTGATGATTCTTCGGTCGATCTCGAGTTGGGTTTCCCCCACTCCCCGGGTCCCTATCCCTCCAACCTGCCTTGAAAGGTGAGTCCATCTCCTCGTCAGTCTTGGCAGGAGATGCCTGAGCTGGGCGAGTTCCACCTGCGTCATCGCCTCGCGTGTCTTTGCTCTCCTTGCAAAGATATCGAGGATCAATGTGGAACGGTCCAGGACCTTCGATTCAATGATCTTTTCAAGATTCTTTACCTGGGCAGGGGTGAGATCGTCATCGAAGATGACGGCATCGATCCCTTTCGCTTTGGCCTCAAGGGCTATCTCCTCCGCTTTTCCCCTTCCAATATAATAGGCTGGATCTGGCTTCTTTCTGTCCTGTATATGAACAGCCTGTACCCGACCGCCGGCCGTATCGGCGAGAAGATCCAGCTCGTTGAGATGGTCCTGAGTATCCTCAATGAATTCTCCTGGATGAACGATCCCCACGAGAAGAACCTTCTCCCTTTTATCATGCCCATCCTGCTTGTTCCATCCTTCCCGTCTGCCCGATCTATCTTGTTCTTCCCTGTTTGCTATCGAAGTTCACCTCTGCATCTATCTTATAACTTTGATATTATTGAGTCAAAAATGACGAGTTATTCCTTCAGAAGGTCGTTGATGACCTCATGGAAATTATCAGGGACGAAGTCCCACTCGTACCGGATGGTGCCCTTCTTATCGATGAGGATGCTTCTGGGAAGGAATTCTGCTCGATAGGATTCCACGACTTTTCCGGAGCTATCAAAGAGGAGTGGAAACTTTATCTTTTCCTTCTGTCTGTACTCTCTGAGTCGTTCCGGAGTCTGCCGGGTCGGGACTCCGATTGCAAGCGGAGTGTATCCTTGAGCTTTGAACCTCTCGTAGGCATCGTTTATTTTTGTGATCTCTTGCCGACAGGGGATGCACCAGACAGCGGTAAAGAACAGATGAATGACACCATGATCTCGGAACTTCCCGATAGTAAAACTCTTTCCATCGATGTCGGTAAGGGTAAAATCAGGGGCGACTTTTCCTCCCATCACATCTTCTCCAGGTGATGGGGTGGCTACAATACAAAGAAGAATGACCAAAACTTTGATAGATCTCATCCTGTCACTTTACTATCGCAGATCAGCCGGATAACATCCTTCCTGCCTTGAGCAGAAAATACTCCCCGATGACAATCATCGCAATACCAAAAACAATCTTTATCCTGTCCATCCACGCTCCCGCTTTTGGCATGGTGGCGAGGAGACCGGTGAATGTCCCAAGAAATATGAAGAGCACACCCATCCCGAGGGCGAACATCAAGAGGAGAAACGCGCCGTAGAGAACGTCCTGTTTTTGACCGACGAGAACGAGAAGGACGCCGAGAACGGGAGCCGTGCAGGGGGCAGCGATGAATCCTGCCGCCATCCCCATGAGGATGGCGCCAAGATGCCCTCCCTTCTTACCCGCCTTTCCAATCCCCGAGAGGAATCCCGGGAGCCTTATGGTGAATACCCCGAGCATGCTCAGCCCGAAGAAGATGATGACGTTGGCTACGGTGACATAGACCCAGGGGTTCTGCGTCATGTCGCCGAAGACTTTTCCAGTGAGCGCGCTGAAAGCACCGAGAGATGTGTAGATGACGGCAAGACCGAGAACGTAAAAGAGCGAAAGCACAAAGCCCTTACTCTTCGATCCCACGCTTGCCCCACCGATGTAAGTCACCGTGACGGGGATCATGGGATAGACACAGGGTGTGAAGCTTGTCAGGATTCCTGCGGCAAAGACAATGGCAACCGCCAGGATGGAACCGCCCTCCAGGTTGCTCTTCAAAGACTCGGCAAGATAGAAACCCCATTCCTTGATGATTTCATTCAACCATTCCATCAGAGCACCTTGTTTACCTTTTCGAGAATCATCTTCTTGGGAACGAGCCCGATGATCTCCTCGACTACCCTTCCCCCTTTGAAAATCAGGAGGGTCGGCACGGAGAGAATGGCGAATTTAACAGCAGTGTCTCTGGCCTTTTCCACATCCATGTACACCACTTTCAGTTTGCCGCTCATCTCACTGGCTATCTCCTTAACGATGGGAGCCAGTTTCTTGCATGGCCCGCACCACTCTGCAGAAAACTCTACAAGGGTCGCTCCATTTGCATTAATGACTTCCTTTTCAAAATTCTCATCTGTGATTTCGAGAACCTCTGCCATGATTTCCTCCAATTGACAGTAACACTTTCAGCGTAAAGTGTGGGATATTATAACTCATGAAGGTCCTCCTTTCTATCAAACAAGAGGCTTAGCTGCGTCGCACGAAGGGCGATCGCCTTGGCCATACGAATAAGCCTTGGGAATTATCCGAACCGGAAGATGCTAGATCAGGCCGTGGCCGTTGATGCGGAGGAAGATGATGGTGGTGTCGGCGATCATGAAGAGGGCGATGGCGATGAAGTCGCGAATGCCGAAGCGGTATTCCACGAACGATGTCCGCTTCTCCTTCAGACCAAAGCCTTTGGATTCGAGAGCAAGGGCGAGATTGTCGGCAGCTCTCAAAGAGCTTGCGAAAACAGGAATGATCAGGGGGATGTACCCCTTGATCTTCCTGGTGAGGCTAACCTTTTCAAGCTGGAGCCCTCTCGATTTCTGCGCATCGATGATTGTAAAGGCGTTATCGATGAAGAGGGGAACGAGTCGGAAGGCAAGGGTCAATGCAAAGCTTATCCTGTATGGGATCCCCATCTTGTTCAGGCCGTACGAGAAGGCCTCGACTTTCGTCGTCGTAAGGAAGATGACTCCGGCAATCATCATACTGGAGAGCCTCAACCCCATGCCGGCTCCGAAGAGAATTCCCTTTCCACTCAGGTCGAGGAAATGTTGATCAGTCGGCATGGATCCTCTGTAGAAAAAAGTCCAGAGAAAAAGGCTCAGGAAGAATAGAATGATGAGGATGAATCGAAACTTCCAGACGGCTTTCAGAGCGTTCCCGGCAATGGCAATTACCAGAAGTAAAAACAAGAGAGCCGCTACATAGAGAGGATGTTGAAACATCATCGCCATCTGAAAATAGACGAGAAGGAGAATTATCTTCACCATGGGATGAATGCTGTGGATGATGCTCTCTTTCTCAGAATAGATGTAGATCTGCATCAGACAGCCTCTGGATAATGATGACCTTGTCTCAGGCACCTTATGAAGTCATCGACCGAGAGGGCGACTATCCCGAAGCGCTTGCTTAACTTCGTAATGGCGGGGACTTCGATATTTCCTTCAGCAAGCGCTGCATCATCCTCAAAGACCTCTTCAGGAAAGCCATCCCTTATGATACAACCATCTTTCATTACAATTACCCTCCTGGCATATTCAGCTGCGAGCCAGATGGAATGGGTGATGATGATGATAGTGTGCCCATGATCGTTCAGTCTCCTCAGGATGGCCATGATTCTCTTCTGATCATTGTAATCCAGGCCTGTCGTCGGCTCATCCATGATGATGACTTCGGGGCTCGAAGCGATGATAGATGCCACTGCGACTTTCTGCCTTTCCCCTTTCGTCATGGCAAATGGATCCTCCTTCTCGCGCCCTTCGAGGCCGACCGTCCTCAGAGAATCCCTCACCCTATCTTTGATCTCGCCATGTGAAAAACCGAAATTCCCTGGGCCAAATCCAACCTCTTCCTCCACGGTCTGCGAGAAGATCTGGTGATCGGGATTCTGAAAAATATAGCCAATGTTCTTCCCCATGGAACTGACATGCTCCAATGATACGTTCCTTCCGCTGAAAAAGACATTTCCCGAGGTCGGTTTCAGAAGTCCATTGAAATGTTTGGCAAGAGTCGTCTTTCCCGAGCCGTTCGCACCGAGAATCGCTATGAACTCGCCCTTTTTGATAGACAGGTTAACTGCAGAAAGAGCCTCCCTTTCGCCCTCATATCGGAAATGGAGATCATGCACAGATATGATCTCCTCTTGATAACCTGGTTTGATTGATCCTGCATTTCGAATGCGCTTGTCTATCATCATCTTTTCGTATTTCTCCTTGATCGGCACAACTCCAGCACTCTTAAGGAATCTAAAGGCTTCCTCTACCCTATGAGGGATTTCCCCTGCGTTCTCACGAAGGATCCCCGATGCCTTAAGTCTCGCATTGAGAAGAGCCATGTCAGGCGGCCTGATGCCTTTTTCCATTAAAAAATCTACTTCATAGAGAATATCCTGAGGATTCCCTTCAGCGATGACCTTGCCGGCATCCATGACGATGAGCCTGTCGAGGAGAAAAGCCTCCTCAGTCTCATGCTCTACAAGCACGATGGTTCTTTGTTCCTCCTTCAATCTCGAAAGCAATTCAAATATAGATTTTTTTCCGAGAGGATCGAGGTCAGTCGTCGGCTCGTCCATCACGACGATTGGCGTGGATATGGCAAGAACGGATGCAATTGCCAGCCTCTGTTTCTCCCCACCAGAAAGGGAAGATGGGCTTCTCCGCTCAAATCCGCGAAGACCGGAAAATTCAATGTATCTCTTGATCCGGGAGGAGATTTCACCTTTTTCCACGCCGAGGTTTTCGCAACCGAATGCTATCTCATGTTCCACATTGGTCGAGAAGAGCTGGGATTCGAATTCCTGGAAGACCATTCCCACCGTGGAACTCATCTCGGGAATCCTCTTCCCGGAGCAGTCTGAACCTCTCACTTTAACGCTTCCGAGGAAATTTCCTTTGAAAAAAGAAGGGATGATCCTGTTGATGACGCGGACGAGAGACGATTTGCCAGCCCCGGTAGCGCCGAAGATTCCGGCAAACTCTCCCTCTTCGATAGAAACGCTGATGCTGTCAAGGGCTCTTTTCCACAAACTCTTGTACTGGAAGGAAAGGTTTTGTATCTCGATCGCCTTCATATATCAGGAAGCTTCAATCTCCTTTAAAAAACAACGGATGCTAATTATAATCAAAATCGCGATACACTAATATTCAATTGATATGCATTATGAATTTTCAGAAAATCTAAAGAGATTTGCCGATGCGGACAAGAAGGTATGCGTTCTGACCGGAGCCGGGGTTTCAAGGGAGAGCGGCATCCCAACATTCCGCGGGAAGGATGGGCTCTGGCGGAACTACGACGCAACACAGCTCGCAACACCGGAAGCCTTTGCCTACGATCCAGTCCTCGTATGGGAATGGTACAACTGGAGGCGAGGTCTTATCAAGCCGATCTCTCCCAATCCAGGGCACATCGCCATTTCCAGGATGGAGAACCATTACAAAGATTTTACGCTCATCACCCAGAACGTCGATGGGCTGCACGCAAAGGCCGGAAATAAAAAGATACTGGAGCTGCATGGTAACATCTGGCAGGTGAGATGCGTCAAGGAAGGAACCATGTCGGAGAATTTCGATTATCCTCTGGACCCCATTCCTCCAAAATGCTCATGTGGCGCTATGCTGCGTCCCAATGTCGTCTGGTTTGGAGAGGCTCTCAACCAGGAGATCCTTTCCGAAGCCTTCCAGAAGGCTTCAAAATGTGATCTCTTTCTAATCGTCGGAACCTCCGGTATTGTCTATCCCGCCGCTTCCATTCCCTATGAAGCAAAGAGCTCAGGAGTCTTCATCGTTGACGTGAATCCCGAGCCATCCAATCTGACCCACATTGCCGATGAGTTCATCCAAGGACCTTCCGGCGAAGCTCTCCCCCAGTTCCTCAAATTTTTAAATATCCCCTGACTATGGGTAGCCATCTTTTTCCTACTTTACCCACCTTAGTCCAACATGCCCGTTTCTCCATTTTCATCTGAAGTGGAACAAAAGAGTATCTTCACGAAATTCCTGATCGATAGGCTGGATTTGAGGAAGATTCAGGGGTTTAGATTGCTGCTTAGATAGACTTATGTGATAAAATCGGTACTCTTAAGTCACAGCCTTAAATAGTCATATCTTTAAAATTAACATGAATAATATTTTCCCCTGGCCTTGTTATGAATTCCTTCTTCAAAATTTTCCCATTTTTACTTATGACTTCAATTGTATGCTTACCATATGTAATCTTCATTTGAGCATTAGAAAATACATCACCTGGTTTAATCCCTGATTCTTTCTGAAATCTCAGTTCCCGTTCTCTAATTATTGGATTTCTCGATTTATGCCACCCAGGATATATAATTTTTTTCATTATTCCTGCCTTTTTCCCATCAATATATATTTCTGCGCCCACTGCTTCACTATCACCCGAAAGATATAGCATCGGTTGGATAAAACAACATGAACATAATATTAAAATTATGCAAAATATTATTAGGCTCTTCACGGATTTAGGTGCAAAATAGATAAAAATCATTGCATCTGAAAGGGTAAAATACCCTCTCATCGAAAGCAAGAAGGGAGGGTGACCCAGACAGATGCAACGAAAAGATTCTCTCACAG
>JBFMGF010000085.1 GCA_040752675.1 Acidobacteriota bacterium | reverse complement strand
TAAGTTATCCCGACACGATGACCATCATGATGACTGCCTATAGCAGCATCAGCAACGCCGTGGAAGCTATCAAGCTCGGTGCCCACGATTACATCAACAAGCCGTTCAGCCACGACGATCTCATTATCAAAATCAAGAATGCACTAGAAACAACCCGTTTGAAGAGGGAGCTGAAGAGATATCAGGAGGACCAGCGCCGGAATTACGGGATAGAGAACATTATCCATGAAAGCAAGGCGATGAGGGAGATACACAATCTCGTCAATAAGATCGCTTCCAGTGCAACAACCACCGTTCTCATCAAGGGGGAAAGCGGCACCGGCAAGGACCTGATGGCCAAGCTCATTCACTTCTCAAGCGACCGTTTCGACAAGCCCTTTATGAACATCACCTGCTCGGCACTCCCGGAGACCCTCCTGGAGAGCGAGCTTTTCGGCCACGAGAAAGGAGCATTCACCGACGCGAAGATACTGAAGAAAGGGCTTCTGGAATTAGCCGATGGAGGGACAGTTTTTCTCGATGAGATCGGCGATATGGGGCTGACACTCCAGGCGAAAATGCTCCGCTTCCTTGAAGAGAAGGCGTTCAAGAGGGTCGGTGGGATCAAGGACATCAAGGTGGATGTCCGCGTCATAGCTTCTACCAACAAGGATCTGGAGACGGCCGTCAGGCAAGGACAATTCCGGGAAGATCTCTATTACCGGTTGAGGGTCATCCCGCTCCACATGCCACCCCTGAGAGAGAGGAAGGAGGACATCCCCGCACTCACCGATCATTTCATAAAGATCTTTTCCAGCGAGTTCAAGAGGAAGACCATCCCCAGGTTTTCCGATGATGCGATGAACTTCATGGTCCATTACGACTGGCCGGGAAACATCAGAGAGCTTAGGAATGTTGTTGAGAGGTTGATGATCCTCGGAGGGGGTGAAGTCTTCGAGGTCGAAGACCTTCCCAGGGACATGTTCTTTTCAAAGAAGGAAGAAGTCCGACCACAAGGAGAAAAAGGGCTCGTCCTTCCCGAGAGCGGCACATCCCTGAAGGAGGTCGAGAAGGAACTCGTGAAACAGGCGCTCGAAAAGACACGATGGAATCAGACACACGCTGCCAAACTCCTCAACATCGGTCGCGATGCCCTTCGCTACAAGATGAAAAAATATGGCTTCCTGCAGTGATCGCCTCTCCTGTCGGCTCGACACATTGTGGCGAGCCTCATGAAGAAACTTTCAGAGTCCTCTTTCGTAAGATAAGCTTGTGAAAATTGTAATAAAATTGCGAACATACCGATTTGTATTATAATTTCTGCTTATTCATGTATCCTCAATCTTATGATTAAAGGACTTATGGGAAGGAAAAATGTCGCATTTAACGGTATCGCACGTTTGCTACTTGTATTCTTCATGGCATGCCTTTTCAGCGTTTCCTTGATCCTCACAGGTGAAGCAGGGGATGGCAGCACCTTCACGTTGCGAGAAGCGATCGACTATGCACTCTCCCATAACCAGGACCTGGCGCGAACGAGAGAGAGAGTCCATGAGGTGCAGGGAATGAAGAAGGAAGCGGTTGCCGATGCCCTGCCGCAAGTCAGCACGAGCATAGATAGTTTCCGATACAGGGACCCGGGAATCCTCAACAGCCCGAACTTTCAGGACTTCATCAACGATCCCAATTCCCCCTTTCCGCGTGAAGCCCTTCTGCCCCGGCCGGTCAACATGTACAACGTCACCTTTTCTCTTGAGCAGCCCATCTATTCCTGGGGGAAGCTTGGCAAGACGGTAGAGGCTGCCAGGATCGAATTCGAGACAACTGATCTTAATATAAGAGCAAAAGAGCAGGAGATCGCTTATAACATCGCTATCGCCTATTACAATCTTCTCCTCTCATACGAGCGATTGAAGGTTCTCGAAAAAGCAGAGGAGACGCAGGAGAATAATCTCAAGATAGTCTCCGACAAGTACGAGGTGGAAACAGCCACGAAACTCGACCTTCTGAAGGCAAAGACGGCTCTCTCAAATCTAATCCCGCAGAGGATAGCGGCCGAGAACGACGTCAAAATCGCCCGGGCCCATTTGAACTACTTGATGGGAAGAAAGATCGATGAACCTCTCACACTTGCTGATTCTCTATACATCTCTGAGGACCTCCCCTCACAGGATCTCACCAGGTATGCCTTGATCGCCTTCAGGGAGAGGCCGGATCTTGCTTCGCTGGATAGTGGCATCCGTTTCCTCGAAAAGAGGATCGAGATCGAGAAACTGAGCCTGAGGCCCTCCTTCAATTTCTTCGGGAACTTCGGCTGGTCCACAATCGAGATGGAAAACGTCGGAAAGAGCGATTACGAATCGTGGAGGGTCGGCATTGGATTCAAGGTGACTCTCTTCGATGGATTTAGAATCTCGGGAAGGATCATGCAGGTACAGTCGCAGATCATGCAGAATACGCTGCAGAAGAAGTATCTGGAAAGCGGCATAACCCTGGAGATAGAAAAAACGCTCAAGGAATTGACGAGAGCATACGAAAGTCTTCAGGCTGCGCTGACGGCCCAGGAGGAGGCCAACGAGACGCTGAAGGTAGCACAGGATAATTTCGATCTGAACCTTGCCACGCAGCTTGATGTCCTCTACTCGGAAAGCCAGGTCCGGCAGGCGGAACTGAACGTAGCTCAGGCTCGAAGAGATTGTCTTGCAGCACGGGCAAGCTTGAAATATCTTATTGGTTTAGACATCACCAAAGATCTTTCCGTTGAGTAGAAACGAGCATTGTACGACAGAGCCGTAAATGAATAAGATAATTACCATTTCAATTATTACACTTATGGTAGGAAGTTTCATCTCCTTGATCGGCTGCACCTCGGAAAAAGGTAATGCGGCTGCCGATACACAAAGAATGGAGAAGCCCCCCACTAACGTCTCCATAATGGAACTGTCCCAGTCCTCGCTGACGGAACATATCTACCTGACCGGCGTTACCGAACCGTTCACGGAAGTGAGGATCTCCTCCGAGGAAGGGGGAATCGTCGAGAAGCTGAACTTCGATAAGGGGGATCATGTTCAGAAAGGAAAGGAGCTGATCTGGATCAATGCGCAGCTCCTCCAGGCATCACTCGAGGAGGCCAGGGCAGATCTAGCCCTTAAGGAATCGAACTACCAGAAGGCGGAAACTCTTCTCGAGAGGAAATCGATTACTGCACAGGACAGGCTGAACGCCAAGACCCAGTATGAGATGGCAATGGCGCGCTACGAGCAGGCCAGGATCAGGCTCGATAAGGCGATCGTGGAATCTCCTATCTCTGGCGTAGTTGTAGAGAAAAGCGTCGAGGAGGGAGAGTTCGTTCCGCCTGGAGGAAACGTTGCCGTCATCCAGGATCTCTTGAAGATAAGGGTCTCCGCCGCCCTCCCCGAGCCAGAAATTCCGTACATCCACAGGAGCAGCGAAGCAGTGATAACTCTGGATGCCTTTCCCGGAGATCACTTCAAGGGTCATGTTAGCTACATAGGAAATGCCGCCAATAGCGTCACAAGGACATTCCCCATGGAAGTAGTCCTATATAATCCAGGGATGAAGATAAAATCAGGAATGGTGGCTCGTCTCGCCATCGTTAAGAGAGTTTTCAATGATGCCATCGTGATCCCACAGGATTCCATCGTCCAGACTGAAAAAGGTAAATTCGTCTTCGTCCTGAACGGTGATCGAGCCTCCCGGCATGAGGTAAAGACGGGAGCCTCTTCCGATAGCCGGATTGTCATTGAGGAAGGCTTACATTTCGGCGACAAATTGATCATCAGGTCTCAGAAGGAACTTGTGGACGGACAGGACGTCAACGTCGTGGAAGAGTGAAATGTACATTACAAAGCTATCGATTAAACATTCTCTGACCGTCTACGTTCTCATGTTCATTCTCATTATCTTCGGCGTTGCAACCTACCTGAGCATTCCGAGGGAATCCTTCCCGGAAGTTAAAATTCCTTACATCTTTGTTTCAACGGTTTACCCGGGCGTGTCGCCGGAAGACATCGAATCCCTCGTCACGCAGAAGATCGAAAAAGAGATCAAGGGGATAAGCGACATTGAGGAGATTACCTCATTTTCCAATGAAGGGTATTCCACTATAGCCGTCGAGTTTGAGCCTGACGTTGACCTCGACACCGCTCTACAGAAGGTGCGGGACCGCGTGGACCTCGCCAAACCGGAGCTCCCCGAAGATGCCGAAGACCCGCTCATCACTGAGTTCAACGTTTCCGACATCCCCATCATGATAGTCAACATCGCCGGGGACTGCGGTCTCGTCAAGCTGAAGCAGATCGCCGAGGACTTCAAGGACGAGATCGAGACCGTACGGGGAGTCCTGGCCGCCAACATAGTCGGAGGTCTGGAGCGAGAAGTTCAGGTCAACGTGGACCCGAGGAGGCTTAACTATTATCAGCTTTCCTTTCAGGACATCGTGGACACGATCAAGGCAGAAAACCTCACCATGCCCGGCGGGAACATCGATATCGGCCGGCTGAAGAACCTCATCCGGGTGCCCGGAGAGATCGAACGACCCGATCAGATAAAGCACTTCGTGCTGAAATCCGCCGGAGGACAGGCGGTTTACATCCGGGATGTTGCCGATGTCCTCTATGATTTCAAGGACAGGACTAGCATCTCCCGGTTAAACGGGAAGGAATCCGTCTCAATCTCCATCCAGAAACGGACTGGCGAAAACATTATCCGCATCACGGACGAGATCAAGGGAACTCTCAAAGAACTTGAGGAGAAGTGCCCTGCGGGGACGCAGATCTCTATCATCGCCGACCTCTCTCGCGACATCCGCCTGATGGTCCGGGAGCTGGAAAACAACATCATTTCCGGGTTCATTCTCATCGTGGCTGTCCTCATGATCGTCATGGGGATCAGGAACTCCCTCTTCGTGGCCACGGCCATCCCCCTCTCTCTCCTCATCACTTTCATCTGCCTCTTCTTCATCGGGTATACGATGAATATGGTCGTCCTTTTCAGCCTGATCCTTGTGGTCGGGATGCTTGTGGATAATGCCATCGTCATCGTCGAAAATATCTACCGGCACCGTGAAGAGGGGGAAAAAGAAAGAGAAGCAGCTTTAAATGGCACGAGCGAGGTGGCGGTTCCGGTTATATCCTCGACGGTCACGACGCTTGTCGCCTTCGCCCCTATGTATTTCTGGCCCGGCATCGTGGGCGATTTCATGAGCTACCTTCCGGTGACACTCATAATCTCCCTCACGGCATCCCTGTTCGTTGCGCTCGTCATGAACCCGGTCATCTGCGCCAACATGATGCGGATAAACCCGAAGAAATTGAAGATTGAGCGGTTGAAACATGGTCTATTTTACTCGCACTACAGGCAGTTCCTCACTTTTATCATCAACACCAGAAAGCATAGAGTCTTGACTCTTCTTATCATGTTTGGCCTTCTCATCCTCACATTCATCGCTTATGGTTTTTGGGGTCTCGGTGTCGAGTTCTTCCCAGACGTCGAGCCCAACAACATCTTCATAAGAGTGGACGCTCCTGCTGGCACCAACCTCGAGGCCTCTGATGGCATCGTTAAGAAGATAGAAACAAAGGTCATCGACACTCCTGACATGGAGAACTTCATCTCCAACATCGGCACTCAGGGAGATATCATCAGCATAGGACCTGCCACCGGCGAAGCCACCAACAAGAGCCAGATCATCATTGACCTTCACAATCAGGAAGATCGGAAACAGTCTTCTTTCAAGACTCTCGAACGGCTCCGGGAAGAGATGAAGGATATCGGAGGGGCCGAGATCGAGACAGTGAAGGAAGAGCAAGGACCGCCGACGGGCCCTCCCGTTAACATCGACATCGCCGGCGATGATTTCGATGTTCTTGTCCGACTCTCCAACGAGATCAAGGAGAAGATCAAGGACATCCCGGGGCTCGTCAACCTCAGGGATAACTATGATGAAGGGAAGCCGGAGATCCATGTGAAGGTAGACCGGATTCTCGCCACTTTTGCTGGTCTCAACACCGAAAAAGTCGCCAATGCCATTCGCACCGCCATCAACGGAACGGAAGCTTCGAAGTACCGGGTTGGTGAAGATGAGTACGACATAACTGTGAGACTCTCCCCTGAATCCAGGAAGAACCTCGAAGACCTGAAGAGCCTTACCATCGCAAACCAGGAGACTGGTTTCCAGATCCCGATCACGGCTCTCGCAGAGATAAAGATAGGGGTCGGTCCATCCACCATCATTCGGAAGAATCTCAAGAGAGTTATAACGGTACAAGCGGACGTTGTGAAAACGAAAGGAAGGACTGAAAACACGATTCGCAATGAAGCGATGGAGATACTCAAGGATTTTCCACTTCCGCCTGGTTACAGGATCTCCTTCACGGGACAGAATGAGGAACAGGAAGAATCGGAGAAATTCATCACCTGGGCCTTCTGGATCGCCATTCTCCTGATTGCCCTTGTTCTGATCACCCAGTTCGATTCGCTGATCCTCCCCCTGACCATCATGATTTCGGTAATCCTGTCACTCATCGGCGTTCTCTGGGGGCTTATCATCACGCGGACCCCCTTCGGCATCGTCATGACCGGGATCGGGGTCATCTCCCTGGCGGGCGTCGTCGTCAACAATGCCATCGTCTTATGCGATTTCATAGTGCAATTGAGACAGAGGGGCTATCCGAAGATCGATGCCATTGTGGAAGCCGGAGTCATACGGCTCAGGCCGGTCATGCTCACGGCGGTAACAACGGTCCTTGGTCTCATTCCTCTAACAACCGGGATCAGTTTTGATTTCATCGATTTCAAATGGACCATTAATGGCGAGAGCAGCCAGTGGTGGGGCCCCATGGGTGTTGCCGTCATCTTCGGGCTCTCCTTTGCTACAATCCTCACGCTTGTCGTCGTCCCGATCACATACTACATGCTCGATTCAGTCTCAGAACGACTAAAACGCTTCCTCAAAATCTGATCCTGCCCTTGACTCTGTAATTCTCAGTCAATGTGATGGCGAGAAAACCAAGATTCTTCTACAAAAAAACAATTGACAAGAAGCATTCTATTATCTTTTAATATAGAGGACCCGCTGAAAGGTCCCCTCTAGAAATCAGCGAGCTTTCACTATTCTGAAAATGATGGATGTTAGTGCTAAGCTTATCATGAGGAGGTAAAAGATGAATGTCAAAAGATGGTTCATTGCTTTTATAGTCGTTTTCATTATCTTCTTTGCGCTCGATTGGTTCTTCAATAGCGTTTGCCTGATGAAGCAATATGAAGCCACGGCGCATCTATGGAGACCGAAGGATGAGATGATGGGCTTCATGCCGGTCTGGATCGTCATTGATATCATCTGGTCGCTCCTCTTCTGCTACATCTACACGAAAGGCTACGAGGGTAAAGGGAAGGGAATAGCAGAAGGGTTGCGTTACGGTCTCTGGCTCGGTCTCTTCGTCACGATACCGATGGCTCTGGGTGTATACACGTACATGCCCATTCCCGGAAGACTTGCCTTAGGCTGGTTCATCACGGGGATGTTCACGTACCTCCTGTGCGGACTTGTCTTGGGGCTTATCTATAAGAAGGCCTGAGAGCGCCCGGCGAAAAGACACTAGATTTATCTGGTTCTTTGTTCTATTGCGTTGTATTTCTATCAAAAAAGGCTTTCTTTTTAGCAATAAAACGCTCTTCAATAGAGCTGCTTTGATTAGCTTTTAAAGAATCCCACTCCACGCTGTCTGGGGGGCACAATTCCTGCTACAGTTATAGCCTTTTGCCTTCGATTGATATTTAATCTCTTCATCATGGAAGGAGGGCAGATGTTTGGCACAGGATCAATTTTTTTATAGAATCGCCGAGCGGTATCTTGATGACATGCTGAGGATCAATCCGAGCACCGCCACGGTCAATGGGTACCATAGATTCGACGGTCTCCTCGAAGATTTCAGCAAGCCAGGTATCAGGAAGAGGATCGAACTCTACGAGAAGTATCTCGCCGATTTCCAGCGGCTCGACCATGAATCCCTGAGCCTCAGCGCCCGGATCGATCACGGTATCCTGATCAACGACATTGAATCCACACTTTTCACCCTGAAAGAGCTCAAGCCTTATGAGAACGACCCGGCGCTTTACAACGACATCATCGGGTTCGGAATGCTCTTCCTTACGATCCAGGAAGAGGATTCGCCTGTATGGCCCGAGAGACTGCAGAGTATGCTTGACAGGATGAGAAAGATTCCAGAATTCCTGGAGATCGCCAGGAAGAATCTCAAGAATCCTCCGAAGGTCCACACGCTTTACATCATAGAGCGGAATCCTGCAAATATTGCCTTCTTTGATGAAACGCTCTCCTCCATCTTTGATAAAGCTCCGGCCATAGAAAATGATCTCATAGAAGCCAGGGATGAAGCGCTGAAAGCGCTCAGAGATTACCAGATGTTTCTGGAAACGGAGCTCCTTCCTCGCTCCAACGGAAACTGGAGACTTGGAAAGGACCTCTGGCGGAAGAAACTCCAGTTCACACTCCAGTCAGATATAAAGCCCGACGAGATCGTCGAAAGAGCACAGCAACTCCTGAAGAAATGGCGAGAGGAGATGCTCGAGATCGCCCTTCCGATACATGACAGGCTCTTCCCTGGCTGCAGACACGTAGAACAGGGCAACGCGCTCATCAATGCCGTTGTCCGGGAGGTTATTCACAAGATCTCAAAGAAGCATGCCACGAGCGATACTGTCTTCAGCGATGTTCAGATGTGGATCGGTAAGATAAAATCCCACATCAGAGAGAAGGGGATCATCACCCTGCCACCCGAGACCGACAACTTCTTTGTGGAGAGGACTCCGGGATTCCTGAATGGACTGGCGGTCGCCTACTTCAATCCAGCTCCCGTCTTCGAACCGCAATTGAAGAAGTCCTACTGGATCTCTTCTCTACCAAAAACCGGGGATGCGGAGAAAGACAGGAAGCAGGAGGAGTCTCATTTCAGGGAATACAACGATTACGGGCTTCAGAGCCTGACCATCCATGAGGCTTTTCCCGGACACTACGTTCAGTACTACTATGCGCAGAACTCTCCGATGGCGACGATCTACAAGAAAATCTTCCCGAGCTGGACATTTTCCGAAGGATGGGCAGTCCTCGGTGAGGAACAGATTTTCGAATCGGGGTACGGAAGCGAGGATCCTGCCGCACTGCTCATCCATACGAAGATCAATCTGAAGACCCCTATCAATGCAATCCTCGATGCAACCCTGCACACCAGCAATATGGGAGATGAAGAAGCAGACCAATGGGCTATTGATCTGTTGATGAATCAAGGGTTTCAGGAGGAGATGGAAGCTCATGGTAAGCTGCGAAGGGCCAAGATGACCTCCTGCCAACTATCGACCTACCTGGTGGGCTACCTGGAATTGAAGGAAATCATGGAAGAGTACAGGATGAGGAAGGGAAACCATTTCAACCTCAGGGAATTTAACGAGACGCTCCTCTCTTTCGGCACAATTCCACCGCGAGAGATCCGCAAACTCCTCTTTGAAAGTCTAAAGACTTAGGATCTTCTTCAGGAACTGGCCTGTATAAGACCTGGAGTTCCGGGCAATCTGTTCCGGAGTTCCCTGAGCGATTATTTCCCCACCTTCGTCTCCTCCTTCCGGACCGAGATCGATTATCCAGTCAGCCGTCTTGATGACGTCGAGGTTGTGCTCGATGACGATGACCGTGTTGCCAGCATCGGTAAGACGGTTAAGGACATTGAGCAGTTTCTTGATGTCGTCGAAGTGAAGTCCTGTCGTCGGCTCGTCAAGGACATAGAGCGTCTTCCCTGTGGCCCTCTTGCTTAGCTCCTTCGCCAGCTTAACGCGCTGGGCTTCCCCGCCGGAAAGCGTCGTCGCTGACTGGCCAAGCTTGATGTACCCAAGTCCGACGTCGTAGAGAGTCTGGAGCTTGTTTCTGATTTTCGGGATGTTTTTAAAGAATTCGAGTGCCTGCTGGACCGTCATGTCCAGGACGTCGGCTATCGTCGCCCCCTTGAACACAATCTCGAGCGTTTCTCTGTTGTATCTTCTTCCCTTGCAACTCTCGCAGGTCACGTAGACGTCGGGGAGGAAATGCATCTCGATCCTGATGAGCCCGTCCCCCTGGCAGGCCTCACATCGTCCTCCTCGAACATTGAATGAGAATCTTCCCGGCTTGTATCCCCTCATCTTCGATTCCTGAACCATCGAGAAAAGCTCCCTGATCGGAGTGAACAGGCCTACGTAGGTTGCCGGGTTTGACCTTGGAGTCCTGCCTATCGGCGACTGCTCGATATTGATGACCTTGTCTATATATTCAAGCCCTCTGATCCTTCTGTACTTCCCCGGAGAATCTGCCGCCTGCCAAAGTTCCTTCACAAGCGCCCTGTACAGGATATCGATGATGAGAGTGCTCTTTCCCGAACCCGAGACTCCCGTCACGGCGATGAATAAACCGAGCGGAAAATTTACGTTGATTTTTTTGAGATTATGTTCCGCGGCTCCCTCGATCGTCAAAAATGCGCCATTGTCCTTTCGCCTCTTTTCGGGAATGTCGATCTTCAGCCTGCCTGAGATGTACTTACCGGTAAGCGAGTTCTCGCATTTCATGATGTCTTCAGGCGTTCCCGTGACGACGACCTCTCCCCCCATCTCGCCCGCGCCGGGACCTAGATCAACTACAAAGTCGGCTGTCCTTATCGTCTCCTCATCATGTTCCACAACGATAACCGTATTCCCAAGATCTCTCATCTTGAGAAGAGTGTTGAGCAGCCTGCGGTTGTCTCTCTGATGGAGTCCGATGCTCGGCTCATCGAGTATGTAAAGGACACCCGTCAACCGCGAACCAATCTGTGTGGCGAGCCTGATCCGCTGCGCCTCACCTCCCGCCAGCGTCGCCGCCGTCCGGTCAAGCGTCAGGTAGCCAAGCCCTACGTCCATCATGAAGCCGAGCCGCTCCTTGATTTCCTTTAGAACCTGCTGGGCAATAAGCATCTGCTGTTTGTCGAGATCGAGGCGATCAAACGCTTCCAGGGCATCCTTGATGGAGAGAGCCGTGTGTTCGGCGATGTTTTTCCCACTGATCTTCACGGCAAGGGATTCGGGCCGTAGCCTCGCCCCCCTGCAGGAGGGGCAGGGATGGGACGACATGTACATTTCAATATCTTCCCTCACTTCTTCTGATTGAGTCTCCCTGTATCTTCGCTCGAGATTCGGAATTACCCCCTCGAAGCTTCTCCTGAACTCGTATCGAGAACGGTATCCCTCATACTCGTAATCAAATTCCCTTTCGCCAGAACCATGGAGAAGGATTTTCTGGATCTCTCCCGGGATCTTGTAGAACGGAGTGTACTCGCTGACCCTGTAATGATCGAGGACCGTCTTCAGCATCGTCCGATAGTATCCGCCCTCCGGCTTATTCCAGCAGTCAATGGCTCCATCCGCAATGGAGAGATATTTGTTGGGAACCACTTTATCCGGATCAATGTCCCTCTTCACACCAAGACCGCTGCATTCCTGGCAGGCTCCGTATGGAGAGTTGAAAGAGAACATCCGCGGTGCCAGCTCGGGGACGCTCACACCGCAATCCACGCAGGAAAACAATCTCGAGAAAAGAATCTCTTCCTGTTTGTCTATGGAAGCGATGACGAGACCCCCGGCGAGGTCGAGTGCCATCTCCACGGAATCGGTCACCCTTGTCTTGATTCCTTCCTTGAGGACGATCCGATCCACGATTATCTCAATGTCGTGTTTCTTGTTCTTGTCAAGGATAATCTCTTCGGAGAGATCGTAGATGATCCCATCGATCCGCGCCCTGAGAAAGCCCTTCCGAGCAGCCTGAGCCAGTTCCTTCCGGTACTCTCCCTTCCTTCCCCTGACAATCGGGGAGAGGATCTGGACCTTCGTCCCCTCGTCGAAGGAAAGGATGGAATCAACGATCTGCTGGACCGTCCGGGCCGCGATCGGCTTTTCGCACTTGTGACAGTGCGGCTTTCCAATGCGGGCGAAGAGGAGCCGCAGGTAATCGTAGATCTCCGTGATAGTCGCAACGGTGGAGCGGGGATTTCTGGAAGCCGACTTTTGTTCGATCGAGATGGCTGGCGAGAGTCCCTCGATAAACTCAACGTTGGGTTTTTCCATCTGCTCGAGGAACTGCCGAGCGTAGGCGGAGAGAGATTCGACGTACCTCCTCTGGCCTTCAGCGTAGAGAGTGTCGAAGGCAAGCGAGGACTTTCCCGAACCGCTGACTCCCGTTATGACGACCAGTTTGTTTCTCGGGATTGTGAGGTCGATATGCTTGAGATTGTGCTCGGCCGCCCCCTTGATGACTATCTCTTTAGCTTCCAACTCAGAACAACTCCCCTTTTCATGGATTTTTCCATTATTATAGCAGACTTTCCGGAGAGGGTCTGAATGGGGTCCACAGTGAAGCGAGACCGTTCCTTTCTGGAAGCATCGCCATCCCCTCCTTGATCGCTTCCCCTAGGGAAAGGGATATCAAAGCTTCCAGGCAACGTATGATTTAAGAAAGCTCCTCACGAGAGGCATCTTGCAGAGGATTCCTGGTACCAGGCGATACATGATGACTCATATGGGGTATAAGATAGCTGTCTTTTACACCATCGCTTATCATCATCTCTTCCGTCCTGTATGTGCCTGGTTTCAGACCGGCAGTCTCATGGTATCCCCGTATCAAAGTTCCTGGGACAAAGCGCATGAGAAACTTTTAAGTGGACTGAGCAACACTAGTGTTGACAGGCATTAATTCTCTCCAGACTTTGAGCGGCCAGATTTTTTTCTTTAAAAAGTTTCAAGCCCTCCATGAAAGTTTCCAACGGTGTTTTTCCCTGGTATCTTTTCCCCTGATGCGTGCGATTATTACTGAACTTTGGCAAATTTTTAGCATTAAAATCATACCTTTCCTATGCACTGGGTGCAAGAAGGTTCAGGCATCATGGACACGATGCAAAGGAAGGCAGTATGTGAGGGAAGGCTGATGGCAGCTACAGTGAGAGGATATCAAGAACATCATTGAGAGACTCCCCCTTACTCCACTTCTTGTAAGCCCATGCAATGGCCTCTCTCATCTGTAGCTGTTTGGCCCATTGGCACATCTGTCCGAGGGTCCGGAAGCGCTGACCTCTTTTCCGTCTCAGGTTCATCAGCACCAGGAGGGGATGGGCGCAGAAGACAAGTTCTGCATGGCGGAGGATGCTATTGGTTTTCCGCACCTGGTACTGCCCAAGACCCAGGTTTTGTTTTTCGTCCCGATACCCGTTTTCAATCAGGCTGCGTTTGGCATAGAGGGTGAGGATTTTTGTTTTGCTCCAGGTGAGGCTGCTTGTGGCTGTGGCTTTGGGTTCGATCTCCTCAAGAGAAACCCTCTTCTGCTCACTGGAGATGCGAGCCTTGGAAAACACAACCTGCGCTGGGCTAACATCGGGGATGTAGACTTCCAGGGGTCGGGTGGCGTAACAGGGATAGTTCACCACTTTCACCCCACGATAACCGGAAGCGGCTGCGGCTTTTTTCTCAAGAGCCTCGACCGTCATCCGCAGATGATCCGCCACAAGGAAGCTTGAGACAAAGTTATGTGCCCACACCGTTCGACGCTCGGTGTTGCTGTAGAAATACCCCGCTCCCTGCATGCATCGCCCACTCTTGGTGATTACGATGTCATCCAGGACAAAAAGAAGAGGCTTATCCCTTCTCACATGACGTCCAATCGCCCGATTCACCAGCTCGATTCTTTTGTCCCTGACCTTGTCCCTTGACCAGGTAGAATCACATATGAAGTTATTCAAAGAGGATTGATCGGTGGCTTCCAGGTAAGCCGCTGCAATGTCCTGGATGTTTCTTCCCCCCTCCCCGATAATCAGTCCCCAGACGTACCGGCAGAAGTGGCGAACCTGGGGCTCCGTGAAACACTCCTTAAACTCATTGGCGATTGAGAGAAACTCTTCTGGAATCGATACGATCATCTCTTCGCCTTCAGAATCTCCAGGTTCAAGAAGGCAATCCGGGCCAGCAGCTTTCTGGCTTCCCCGTATCGCTTGGTGGCCTTCTTGACGTGAGCCAGCTCAGCCCTGCGGATGTAGAGAATCTGACTTTTCCCCTTCTCTTTCCAGGTGAGTCTCCAGGTGGGCCCATGGAGTTCCCCTCGAGTGCAGCGACAGTTCCCCTTGTTGCAGGGAAGGTAGCTGGAGACCAGACTTCCTGGCAGTACATCGTCCATGCTCTGGAGTTTGTGCATCAGGCCTGGTTTTTTGTTTTCCAGGGCTTTGATTGTTCTTTTGTCTGCCATAGCTATTATCAGATAAGCTATTATACATATCTGATTTTATCATAAAAAAATTTCTGTCAACTTCTTTTAAAAATTTGCCAAAGTTCAGTTATTTACGGTGCTGTGAAGAATGCCTGCAGCGGGTCCTGCATACCACGGAGGGGGAACGAACGCAATACTACCATCGTCAAGTGACTGGGATGCTTCTCTGCGGGAGATTCGTGTTTCTTCTGGATATCGAACGGCAACATCCTGGAGAGGATGAGGTGGCGGCCGCAACAAGGTTATTCCTCAGAGTCTTACAACGATATCCTCGGGCATTCGATGTGGTCATTGGAGATGGTCTGTATGCGAGAGCTCCTTTTTTCCGTCTGGCTCTTGAAGCCGGGAAAGAGGTGATGGCGGTCCTCAAGGATGAACGGCGGGACTTGCTCCAGGATGCCTGCAGCTTGTTTGCCTCCCTTGAGCCCCAGCACGGCCAGTGGGGAAGCACGCAAAGAACCTGGTGGGATGTAGAACACTTCACGTCCTGGTCTGACCTGAACAGGGAGGTGCGCGTCGTGAAGTCCGTCGAAACCACCACGATTCAACGCCATCGGTCGAAGAAAAAAGAGCCGGTCATATCGGAGTGGATATGGGTCACGACCTTATCCCAGCAACAAGCCTCCTCCGAGACAATTATCCGTTTGGGGCATGCCCGATGGAGGATTGAGAATAACGGCTTTAACGAGTTGACCAACGAATGGGCCTTCGACCATCTCTACAAACATGATCCTGTCGCCATCGAAGCCTTCTGGCTCTTGGAACTCATGGCCTACAATCTGTTTCATGCTTTTATCCATCTCAATATCAAACCCCAGATCAGGTGCCAACATATGCTCCGGTATTGGGCTCACAGAATCACGGCGGATCTTTACCATGACCTCCCTGACTTTGCTCCGACTTGACTTCCCCGGAGATGTATCCATGCGGTGACAACCGACCATTCCTCTCTCGATCGGACTTGAGAGCATCAGTGTCTTCTGAAATCGAAAATCCCTGATGATGCTATCCGCAAAATCCAGAAAAATAGCCATGCGAAATTAAATGAACAGAAACTGGCCCCCAATCCCTGCCTTTTAGCCGACTTAGAGGAGAAGTTGCGGAATGCCTGATGTTAACTATTGCCCATACCAAAAATCGCTCAATTCCGCTATAATAGAACAATTCTTTGCGAGATGAATCCTTAACTCTCAATGATAAATACTGCTCATCTTAAGGAGGAAATATCTTGACGCAAGCGGAAACAAAAGAATTCTTGAATAGCATCCTCAAATCCATTCAAGGGGGAGTTTTTACTGTAGATAAAAATTTCAAGATCACCTCATTCAATCGTGGTGCCGAGGAGATTACCGGTTTCAAGAAAGAAGAAGTGCTCAATAAGAAATGCAGCGAAGTTTTCAAGAGCAATCTGTGCGAAAAAGATTGCCGCTTACGAGAAACATTAAAGACTGGAAAACCATTTTCTCATTATTATGCGACTCTCATTAACAGAGAAGGAGAAACAGTTCATGTCAGTTCCACGACTTCAGCGTTACGGGATAGCAACAATGAGATCATTGGAGGTTTAGAGATCTTCCAGGATATGACCGAGTTAAAAACTCTCCAGGACGAATTGGTGAGGGCAGAAAAGTTAACGTCCATAGGCCAATTGGCTGCAAGCGTTGCACACGAGGTGAATAATCCATTGGCCGGCGTTCTTGTGTATATCAGAATACTCCTCAAGAAGTACAGGGATGGAAATCTGCAGGATGGCTCGACAGAAAGTCAGCTTTTAAAGATGGAGAAAGAGCTGGAGAGAACGTCCCGGATCATCAAAAATCTTCTCGACTTCTCACGCCAGTCGGAGCCAAACCTGCGACCGATCGATTTGAATCAAGTCATTGAAGCTGCTCTGGCATTAGTTGAACATCAGATTGATCTTGAAAACATCAAGCTTGAGAAGAAATTCAATGCGCCACTCCCTCTCGTCCTCGCTGACTTCGAAAAAATCCAGCAGGTCATGATCAATATGATCCTGAACGCGACTCAGGCCATGCCGAATGGAGGCATCCTGACAATTGCCACATCTGTTGCTTCCGGCATAAAGATCGGCGATTCTCCTAAACAGGCAGTGAGAATTGATATCGAAGATACCGGAGTCGGCATTACAAAGGAAAATTTGGGTAAACTTTTCACACTCTTTTTCACGACCAAGCCGAAGGGTAAAGGCGTCGGACTTGGTCTTCCGGTAGCGCACAGAATTATCGAGCAGCATAAAGGAAAGATAGAAGTGGTCAGCGAGCCCAACATCGGAACGACATTTACTATATATCTCGAGGTAATGGATGAGCACAAAAACGGCAATACTCGTCGTAGATGATGAGAGTATCGTACGAGAGTCACTCCGCGACTGGTTGAGCAGCGTTGGTTTTGAAGTGGAAATAGCCGCCTCCGGTGCAGAAGCTCTCAAGATAATCCAGGAGAAGAAGATAAAAATCATGCTCACTGACCTGCTGATGCCTGGTATGGATGGCATCGAACTCATGAAGGAGGCAAAAAAGATAGTCCCCACCATGTCGGCAGTCATCATTACGGCTCACGGCACCATTCAAACGGCCATCACCGCAATCAAAGAAGGGGCTCACGATTACATCGAAAAGCCGTTCTGCCTGGAAAAAGTTGAACACCTCATAAACAATCTGGTGGAACGTCACGAGCTGATTGAAGAAAATATTTCACTCCGGCAGAAGATTGAGGATCGATTTCAGTTCGAGGGGATCATCGGCAAGAGCCCCAGGATGGTAAAGATATTTGAGCTTATCAGAACGGTTGCCCCGACGACAGCCACAGTGTTAATAATCGGGGATACCGGTACTGGCAAAGAGGTTGTTGCCCGGGCCATTCATCAACAGAGTCAGCGTCGGGATAACCCGTTCATCGCCACATGCTGCGCCGCTCTCCCCGAAAGCCTGCTGGAAAGTGAGCTCTTCGGCCACGAAAAAGGGTCCTTCACGGGTGCCGTAGAAACAAAGAAGGGGAAGTTCGAAGCGGCAGACAAAGGCACTTTGTTTCTTGATGAAATTGGCGAAATAAACGCCAACACACAAATCCATCTTCTAAGAGCGCTCGAAGAGAAAAAAATTACAAGAGTAGGTAGCAACGAAGAAATTAATGTGGATGTTCGTGTCATTGCAGCGACGAATAAGCACTTAAAAAGAATCGTTGAGCAGGGGAAATTCAGGGAGGATCTCTATTACAGATTAAATGTCGTTACCATTGACCTTCCTCTGCTCAAAGATAGAAAAGAGGATATCCTTCCCCTGGCGGAACACTTCTTGAAAAAATATGTGAGAAACAATAAAAAAAGTATCAAGAGCTTTTCTCCCGAGGTGGTAGAATTCATGCTGAATTACTCGTGGCCTGGCAATGTCAGGGAGCTAGAAAACATGATAGAGCGGGGAGTAATTCTGGCAAAGAGCAAAAACATCACCCTCGCAGAACTTCCCCGCGACGTCATTCATCCAGCGCCCGCAGAAGGAAAATCCATAGATGATGTGATGAAAAATCACATTATTAATGTACTCGAGGAGGCAAACGGCAATATCACAAAAGCTGCGAAGATACTTGGTATTCAGAGAATGACTCTTTACAACAAGCTAAGAAAATATAACTATGATGTAAATAAATTAGACACATAATGTCTAATTTATTTGCGCTTCTCTTAAATTTTTTTCTATGTTGTTAGCCATCCCATAATTAGTCCTGCCTTATATCCAACCTATTTTGTTAAAGTTAGAATCATTTTTGAAATAATATTTTAATTCCCCAATTTTGGCACTTTAATTGTTAGTTATCATCGCTCTATGGATAATTAGAGTAATTATGATTGTTAAGTTTTTCACAATATGATAATACAAATAATCTTATAGAAATCGGAGGTTTGTCATGCAAAAAGAATCGATGTTGGTTGTTGAAGATGAGCATATTCTGCGGGAATCATTGGTAGAGTATTTTTCAACTGAAGATCGCAGAGTGGATGCCGCCGCGGATGGCGATAAGGAATTGGGAAAATACAATTTAAAAGATTATAATGTGATGATAGTTGATCTCAGGCTCCCGGGCCGCGATGGGCTTTCAATCCTCAAAGAAATCAAAAACATTAATCCACAAGCGAAAGTGATTATCGTCACGGCCTACCCTTCTGATGCAACCAAAATGGAGGCATTGCGATGGGGTGCTCTTAATTATTTGCCAAAGCCTTTCGATCTGAGCTATCTGGAAACCATAATCAGGGAACCTTACGAAGTACCTGCTCCGGTTGTTGAAGAACGCGTCATCGAAGAGGAAATTATCACTCCATGTATCTGGATGCAAGCAGGCATTGTAAGGGAACGCATGTGTACCGATGGCTATTTATGCAGAGGATGTAATTTTCATGCAGCGATGCTGACAAAAGCAGAATTCAGAAATGATCCGCGGATTCAACCTTACCTCGACAAGCTCGGTTCTCTGCTGGGGAAAAATCAGTGCAGATATACAATGGGCGGAGAGATTTCATTCCGAAGCTGCAAAATCTTTCATTGTGCCAATTGCGAATTACATCAGATGATCGAGTATAAGGTTGACCAACAGCTCGCTCTCAAGAGAGAGCTCAAGAAGAGGATACATATTGCAGAACGTCAGCCTGTTTCTAAGAATAATTAGTGAAAGCGGCTCAAAGTCTGTCGGTTAATATTCTTTAATAAGATATTTCAAGCTCATCTTCTACAGTTTGATTTTTTAATTTATTCCTAAATTGAGCGATTCTTGTTATGAATGGTAGTTTACCCACCTCCATACATGGATTCAAGGACCCCGCGGCTTGGGAAGCCCATTTTGATAAGTCAATGGAGGATGATTTTTCTTCCCATCAGA
>JBFMGF010000084.1 GCA_040752675.1 Acidobacteriota bacterium | reverse complement strand
AGGGGACAACGTGAACATTCAGATCGAACTCATCACGCCGATTGCCATGAATAAGGGTTTGAGGTTTGCAATCAGGGAAGGAGGCAGGACTGTAGGCGCAGGAACCATCACGGAGATTCTGGAATAATCAGGTTTGAATTATGCTGAATGAAAAGATAAGAATAAGGCTGAAAGCATACGATCACAGGGTACTTGACCAGTCCACGACTGAAATTGTCGATACGGCGAGGCGGACGGGCGCCAAGGTGATTGGCCCTATACCATTGCCAACGGCGAAGAATAAGTTTTGCGTCCTGCGGTCGCCTCATGTCGATAAGAAGTCGAGGGAGCAGTTTGAGATCCGGACACACAAGAGGCTTCTCGACATCATCGAGCCCACTCCCGAAACCGTGGATGCTCTGATGAAGCTCGATCTCCCCGCGGGAGTCGATGTCGAGATCAAGGCTTTCAGCCAGTGATAGAAAATCTATCAGGTGTTACCCGGATAACGGTTCGTTAAAAAATGAAGGTGCTGATACGCCATGATTGAAGGGATGATCGGAAAAAAGATTGCCATGACCCAGATCTTTCAGGAGGACGGTGTCGTCGTTCCCGTGACGGTCATGCAGGCTGGTCCTTGCGTGGTTGTCCAGAGAAAGACGAAAGAGAACGATGGGTACGACGTCGTTCAGATAGGTCTGGTGGAGACGCGGAAGAAGAAGGTCAACAAACCCTTGGAAGGGCATTTCAAGAAGGCCAACGTCCCTCCAGCCAGAATTCTGCGGGAGTTCAGATTGGAAGGAGGGGCGACAGTCAATCCTGGAGACAAGGTTCTCGTGTCGCTCTTCAAGGATGTTGAGAAGGTCGACGTCACTGGAACGAGCAAAGGATTGGGGTTCACAGGTGTTATCAGGAGACACGGATTCAGAGGAGGAGCAGCGACGCATGGCTCCATGTTCCACAGGGCTCCCGGGTCCATTGGCTCTTCTTCTTTCCCTTCAAGAGTCTTCAAGGGAATGAGGATGGGGGGACGGGAAGGGAACAGGAGGGTGACTGTGAGAAACCTCAGGGTTATGCAAGTAGATGAAGAGAAGAATCTCCTGGTGGTGAAAGGTGCCGTTCCCGGTCCAACAGGTTCGACGGTCATCATCAGGAAGGCGAAAGGCTTGAAAAAGGGAAAAAATTAGCAGGGATGACACATGGCTGAGATTGCTGTAAGAAATCTTAACAACGACAAGCTCAGGGATATCCAGCTTCCCGATAAGGTCTTTGCCTATCCGCTTAGGGAGCATCTCATATATGAAGCAGTCAATCACTATCTCGCAAGCGGCAGGAGCGGAACGGCAAGCACAAAGAACAGGGTCGAGATCAGCGGCGGTGGGAGAAAACCCTGGAGACAAAAACATACGGGACGCGCGAGAGTAGGATCCATCAGGTCTCCACTCTGGAGGGGTGGGGGAACGATCTTCGGGCCGACACCTAGAGATTACAGTTATCACTTCCCCGGGAAGATGAGAAAGAATGCTCTGAGATCGATCCTCTCAGCAAAGTTGAAGGAGGGTAAGATCATAGTCATCGACGACATCACGCTTGCATCCAGAAAGACGAAGGACCTGGCTAGGCTGTTCGAGAAGACACTCGGAATAAAGAGCAGAGCGCTCATCGTCTATGAAGGGGATAACAGGCATCTGGAACTGGCTTCCAGAAACAACGTCAAACTCACGCTGATCCGGGCGCTTGCCATCAATCCGTATGATCTTCTACGCCATGAATGGCTGGTCCTTTCCGAGAAGGCTCTGCAACAAGTAAATGAGGTGCTGGCCAGATGAGAGAGGACCATCAGATCATTCTGAAGCCATTGATCACAGAGAAATCGACAATCCTCAAGGAGGAAAGGGGACAGTACTGTTTCGAGGTGGCTCGCTATGCGAACAAGAACGATGTCAAGAGGGCCGTCGAGCAGCTGTTCAATGTAAAGGTGGAATCTGTCAGGATCTCCAATGTCGTCGGCAAGGTCAAGAGGATGGGTCGAAGCATCGGGAGAAGAAGGGACTGGAAGAAAGCCTATGTCAAGCTGAAGGCTGGCGAAAAGACTATAGAGTTCTTTGAAGGGACATAAAGCATATGGGCATAAAAGTTTTCAGGCCGACCTCGCCTGGGAGGAGATTTCAATCAGTACTGGACAAAAATGAGATCACTGCCAGGAAGCCATACAAACCTCTCGTCGTAGGATTGAGAAAATCCGGCGGTAGAGATGCCGATGGAGAGACCACAATATGGCATCGCGGCGGTGGACATAAAAGAAAATACCGCATAATCGACTTCAAGCGGGACAAGGTGAACATCCCCGCAAAGGTAGAGACGATTGAGTACGATCCAAACAGAAGTGCCAATATCTGCCTTCTGAGTTACAGGGATGGAGAGAGGCGTTACATCCTCGCGCCAGACGGGCTCCAGGTCGGCCAGACGGTACTGGCCTCGGATTCAGCGGATATTCTCCCCGGTAACTGCCTTCCGCTGAAAAACATCCCCCTCGGAACTAACATCCACAACATCGAATTGAAGATTGGCTGTGGAGGACAGATCGTGAGAAGCGCCGGGACCGCTGCGCAGATAATCGCCAAGGAGGGCGACTATGCGCAGATAAGACTCCCCTCGGGCGAGGTGAGGAAAATTCACCTTGAGTGCCATGCCACAGTCGGGCAGGTCGGCAATCTGGAACATGAAAACATCTCGATCGGCAAGGCGGGAAGGAGCAGATGGAAGGGATGGAGACCGGTGGTGAGAGGAGTGGCCATGAACCCAGTTGACCACCCCATGGGTGGTGGAGAAGGAAAGTCTTCCGGTGGACGGCATCCGACGACTCCATGGGGCGTTCCCACCAAGGGGTTCAAGACGAGGAAGAACAAGAGAACCGATAGATACATCATCAGGAGAAGGAAATAAGAGGAAAACATGAGCAGGTCCGTTAGTAAAGGTCCCTTCGTGGAGGCATCACTGAGGAAGATGATCGATGAGATGAACAGGGCGATGGATAAGAAGGTCATTAAAACCTGGTCCAGGAGGTCGACAATCATCCCGGAGATGGCCGGTCATACGATTGCGGTACATAACGGCAAGAAGTTCATTCCAGTTTACATTACCGAGAACATGGTAGGACATAAACTGGGAGAGTTCGCGCCGACGAGGACCTTCCGCGGGCATGGTACCAAAGGGGATAAGACAGTGACGGCTAAACCGTAAGGGTCGAGGAACATGAATCCGGTATCGAAAGCAACATTAAGATATTTGAAGACGTCGGCGCAGAAGACGAGGCTGGTCGTCAATCAGATCAGAGGGAAGACCGCAAATGAGGCGATGTCAATCCTGAGGTTCACACGAAAACATGTGGCGAAGGATGTGGAGAAAGTTCTCAAGTCGGCCATTGCCAACGCCAAGCAGGGAGAGAGAAAAGTCGATGTCGATTCCCTTTACATTAGCAGAGCCTTTGTCAATGCTGGACCGATGGAAAAGAGGATCAGGCACAGGGCCATGGGGAGAACCTTCAGGATCCTGAAGAGGTCGTGCCACGTGACCCTGCATCTGGATGAGAAGAGATAATTCGTTCTTGTATCAAAGGAGGTCTATTTGGGTCAGAAAACTCATCCTTTTGGCTTCAGACTCGGGTTTAACAAGACATGGTACTCCAAGTGGTATCATGAAAAGAAATACGCGAGCTTCCTCCATGAGGACTTAGCTCTCAGAAGGATCCTGAAGGAAAGGCTTGCGCATGCCGGCGTTGCTACCGTTGGGATCGAGAGAGCCGAGAATAAACTGCGGATCAACATCCATACATCGCGGCCGGGGATCATAATCGGAAGGAAGGGTAGCGAGGTGGACCGGTTAAAGGAAGAGGTCCAGAAGAAGACCGGCAAGGAGGCCTACATTAGCATCATCGAGATAGACAAGCCAGAGATAGATGCGCAGCTTGTAGCAGAAGGTGTTGCTGTCCAGCTGGAAAAAAGAGTCTCTTTCCGGAGGGCCATGAAGAAAGCCGTGGAATCAGCAATGCGATTCGGAGCAAAAGGAATCAAGATTCGATGCTCGGGAAGACTGGCAGGAGCCGAGATAGCTCGCTCTGAATGGTATCTTGAGGGAAGGCTTCCGCTTCAGACGTTGAAAGCCGATATCGATTACGGGTTTGCCGAGGGCAGAACGACCTACGGCCAGATAGGAATTAAGGTCTGGATCTACAAGGGGGAGCATGGCGAAAAAACAGTGGGTTGGAAGGTTGCCTAGATCTTCAGGAGTGATGGAAACATGTTGATGCCAAGCAAGGTAAAGTACAGAAAGCAGCAGAGAGGAAGAAGAAGAGGGAAAGCCTTCAGGGGAAGTTCTCTGAATTTCGGGGACTATGGTTTGAAGGCTCTCGAAGCCGGATGGATAATGAGCCGCCAGATCGAGGCAAGCCGTATCGCCATGACCAGGTTCGTCAGGAGAGGGGGAAAGATCTGGGTAAGAATCTTCCCCGATAAGCCTATCACCAAAAAACCTGCGGAGACCAGGATGGGCAAGGGAAAAGGAGCGCCGGAAGGATGGGTGGCCGTGGTGAAACCGGGGAAGATCCTCTTCGAGATGGAAGGGATAGACGAAGGCACGGCGAGGGAAGCACTGCGGCTTGCCGCCAACAAACTTCCCATCAGGACAAGATTTGCGAAAAGACATGTTTAAAGATTCAGGAGTCATGACATGCCATTAAGGAAAGCGGCAAAACTAAGAGAGATGACAACGGATGAGTTGAAAAAGGAAGAGAAGGAACTAACCAATCAGCTCTTCAAGCTCCGCTTTCAACTGGCCACGGGGCAGATCGAGAAACCTCAGAAGATAAGAGTGGTCAGAAAAGAAGTCGCAAAGGTCAAGACATTGCTGCGGGAAAGGGAGCTGGCTCTACATGAAGAGAAGAAGGAATAAAGGGTTTGAACATGATAGGACACAAGAGAGGAAGAGCTGCCGTTAAGATCGGCATCGTCGTTGGCGATAAGATGGATAAGAGTGTCATCGTGCAGGTTGACAGGCTGACCAAGCACCATCTTTACCAGAAATATATCAGAAAGCGAGCCAAACTCATGGCTCACGATGAACGGAACGAATGCAAGATGGGCGATAAGGTGGAGATCGTTGAAAGCCGACCTCTGAGCCGTAAAAAGAGGTGGAGAGTCCGAAGGGTCCTAGAGAGGGGTACGGTCGTCGAAGCTGGCCCGTTGAAGGATGAGTTGACCGAAGACGTTCAGGAACCACAGCAAGGATGATCATTATGCGAGCGGAGTAACCTATGATTCAGATGCGAACCATTCTTGATGTTGCCGATAATTCAGGTGCCAGGAAGATTAGATGTATAGGAGTCCTCGGAGGTTCATCCGGCCAGTACGGACATCTGGGCGATGTGATCACGGCTTCAGTTCAAGAGGCGACTCCAGACGGGACAATTAAGAAGGGAGCCGTCGTGAAAGCCGTCATCGTCAGGACGAACAAAGAGCACAGAAGGAAAGACGGCACATATATCCGATTTGACGGCAATGCGGCTGTTCTCATCAACGAGGCGCTGGAACCCGTCGGAACGAGAGTCTTCGGACCGGTGGCAAGAGAATTGAGAGAGCGAAAGTTCATGAAAATTGTCTCCCTTGCGCCCGAAGTTTTATGAGGGATTCAGAATGATACTCAAGATAAGAAAGAACGATACGGTGAAGGTCATAGCAGGAAAAGAAAGGGGGAAGCAGGGAAAGGTTCTCAAAGTCTTCCCGAAAGAAAGAACGGCCATTGTGGAAGGGATCAACTTCTTTAAGAGACACACCAGGGCCAACCCGAGCAGGAACATCAAGGGCGGAATCCTCGAGAAAGAAGGTCCGATCCATATTTCGAATCTTATGGTCATCTGCTCGGAGTGCGGAAAAGTCGTTCGGGTAGGGCATCGCATTCTCGATGACGGAAAGAAGATCAGGATTTGCCGCAAATGCGGTGGAATGATTGGTAAATAGTTATGGCAAGATTGAAGGAATTATATTTTAAGGAAGTAGTACCGGCCCTTAAGAAGCAGTTCGGCTACACGAACGTCATGGCCGTGCCGCATCTCTCGAAGATCGTCATTAACATGGGCGTCGGAGAGGCCATCCAGGACATTAAGGTGCTGGACGGAGCAATGGAAGAGGTGGCGCTCATCGTCGGCCAGAAGCCATGCCTGAAGAGGGCCAGGAAATCGATTGCTAATTTCAAGTTGAGGGTAGGAATGCCCATCGCCTGCATGGTGACGCTGCGCGGCGACAGGATGTACGAGTTCTTTGACAGGCTCGTCAATCTCGCCCTCCCCAGGGTCAGGGACTTCAGGGGGACATCCACGAAGGCCTTCGACGGAAGGGGGAACTACACGTTGGGATTGAAAGATCAGCTCATCTTTCCCGAAATCAGCTACGGCAAGGTCTCCAAGGCGAAGGGGATGAACGTCTCAATAGTGACGACGGCAAAGACCGATGAAGAGGCCAAAGCACTTCTCCAGCAACTCGGCATGCCGTTCAGGAAAGCGTAAGGGGAATTAGGAGGTATCCGTTGGCCACAACAGCAATGATAGCAAAGCAGCAGAAGAAGCCGAAATTCAAGGTGAGAAAGTACAATCGCTGTAAGATCTGCGGCCGCCCGCGCGGTTATCTTAGAAAATTCCAGATCTGCAGGATTTGTTTTCGGAAGCTCGCCCTGGAAGGTGCCCTTCCGGGAGTTATCAAATCGAGCTGGTAGATTGTGTTAAATCTTTAGAAGGTGAAGCAACATGACAATGACAGATCCTATAGCAGACCTTTTAACGAGGATCAGAAACGGTCTCAAAGCGAGGCATGAGAAGGTTGTCATTCCTTCATCGAAGATGAAGATCGAAATCGTCAAGATCCTGAAGGAAGAGGGGTATATTGAGAATTTTAAGATCGTGGATGATGGGAAACAGGGACTCATCGAAGTCTTCCTGAAGTACTTCTCCGATGGGAAGCCGGTCATATCAGGCATCGAGAGGATCAGCCGTCCTGGAAGAAGAGTCTACTTCGGAAAGGATGATGTCCCCAGGGTCTTAGGCGGTTACGGCATCACCATCGTTTCGACATCCAGGGGGTTGATGACAGGCAAACAATCCAGAGCCAAAGGGTATGGGGGAGAGATCCTCTGCAACGTATGGTAATCGTTCGGGAGGAGTTTGTAACATGTCCAGAATAGGAAAGAGACCGATAGATATTCCTGTCGGCATCAAGGTGAGAACGAAAGAGGGACTCGTCCATGTGGAAGGAGGGAAGGGAAAACTCACATACAAGATTCCGGATGGGATTGGTATCCGAATCGATGATTCCAGGATTATCGTAACACGCTCCAGTGATACTGGATCGCAAAAAGCCCTCCATGGTCTGATGAGAGCACTCCTGAACAATGCGGTGAAGGGTCTAACGGAGGGTTTCAAGAAGGAACTGGAGATCGAAGGGATAGGATATAAAGCACAGGTCCAGGGAAGAGTGGTTTCCTTCAATCTGGGGCACACTCACCAGATCGATCTTGCTATTCCAGAAGGGCTGGATGTGAAGATCGACAAGCAGACGAAGATAACGGTGACAGGATACGACAAACAGAGAGTCGGCCAATTCGCAAGGATCATCAAGGAATTGAAGATTCCCGATGTTTACAAGCATAAAGGGATCAAATATGCTGGAGAGTTGCTTAGAAAAAAAGTGGGGAAGACGGGAGCTTGATGCGTTAAGGTGATACGATGGAGAAACAAGTCGATAAGGAAAGAAAACGAAGGATCATAAAATTCAGGATCAAGAAGAAAGTCGTTGGGACTGCTGAAAGGCCCCGGCTAGTCGTCTTCAAGAGCCTTAAACATATATACGTTCAGGTTGTGGATGACACCAGGGGAAGGACCATTACGAGCGCCTCCACCCTCGATAAAGAGTGCCGGCTCCGAATAAAGTCGGGAGGCAATCTGGAAGCCGCCAGGATCGTCGGGGAAATCATTGCCCGGAGGTTGAAAGAGAAAGACATGATCTCCGTGGTGTTCGATCGTGGGGGCTACCTGTACCACGGAAGGGTAAAGGCGCTTGCAGAATCTGCAAGGAACAGCGGGTTGAAATTCTGATGAGAGGAGATATGGAACAGGATGAAGTCATTGCCGAAACGACCGAACAGGTCGTCCATATTAATCGTGTAACAAAGGTCGTCAAAGGAGGTAAGAACTTCAGCTTCAGTGCTCTCGTCGTGGTCGGCGATGGGAGAGGGACCGTGGGATACGGAGTCGGAAAGGCGAGAGAGGTTCCGCAGGCGATCTCCAAGGCGGCAGAAAAAGCCAAGAAGAATAAGATATCCGTCCCGATGATGGGAACGACGATCCCTCATGAAGTCCTGGGTCGGTTCGGGGCTGCGACTGTTCTCCTGAAACCGGCATCGCCTGGGACAGGAGTCATTGCTGGGGGGGCTGTCCGTGCGATTGTAGAGGCTTCCGGCATACAGGACATCCTGACCAAGTGCATCGGGACCAATAACCCCCATAATGTGGCAAAAGCGACTATCGACGGTCTCCTTCAACTGAGGGGTCCGGAAGAGATAGCTCAGCGAAGAGGAAAATCAAGAGAAGAGATTTAAGGGAAGGCCGATGAGGGAAGCAAGGAACGAGAAGACTGTCAAGATAAAACAAATCAGAAGTGGGATCGGAACCACGAAGAGGCAGAAAGCCACGCTGAAGTCACTGAAGCTCGGGAAGATGCACAGAGTTGTCGAACTTCCCGACAATGTAGCTGTTCGGGGGATGGTCCGCAGCATACCGCATCTGGTTAAGATCGTTGAGGAATGACATGATTAGCTTGAACAATCTCAGACCGGCACCAGGCTCAAGAAAGGGCAGGAAACGCGTGGGCAGAGGCCCTGGATCCGGGCTTGGAAAGACGGCAGGTAAGGGAAGCAAAGGGCAGAAGTCACGATCGGGTTATTCCAGGAGGAGAGGCTTCGAGGGGGGCCAGATGCCGTTGCATCGAAGGGTTCCCAAAAGAGGGTTCACTAACATATTCAAGAAGAAGTATGCCATCGTGAATCTGGAGCAGTTGAACATCTTCAGGAGCGGGGACGAGGTGACCCCGTTGAAGCTCCTTGAGAAGGGGATTGTAAAGAATCTGAAGGACGGTCTGAAAATCCTAGGAAAGGGGGATCTGCAGAAAGATCTGTCCATCAGCGCTCATAAATTCAGCAATTCTGCTTTGAAGAAAATTGCAGAAAGTGGTGGAAAGGCAGAGGTGCTATCCTGATGCTTGAAAGTATCAAGAATATCCTGAGCATACCCGATCTTAGAAAAAGGATCTTTTACACTTTAGCCCTGCTTGCCGTTTACAGAGTCGGAGGCCACATTCCGACTCCAGGAATCGACAACACGGCGCTTTTCACTTTCTTTGAACAGCAGGCCGGAGGGATCCTTGGATTTGTCGATCTCTTCTCAGGAGGAAACTTAAGGAAATTTACAATCTTTGCTCTCGGCATCATGCCCTATATCTCTGCATCCATCATCCTGCAGCTTCTGACTGTCATCTGGCCATACCTTGAGAGATTATCCAAGGAGGGTGACGTTGGAAGGAAGAAGATCACACAGTACACGCGATACGGAACGGTTCTTCTCTCCGTCATCCAGTCCCTCGGGATTGCAATCTGGCTCGAATCGCTCCGTGGGACTGGAGAGGGGTTTGGAAACGTCGTGCCTCATCCCGGTTGGGGATTCAGGTTCATGACAGTCCTCACTCTCACGACGGGAACAGCCTTCATCATGTGGCTCGGTGAGCAGATCTCAGAACGCGGGATCGGGAACGGAATATCGCTCATCATATTTGCCGGTATCATCGTCGGACTTCCCAATGCCACCGTGAACACTTTCCAGGATGTTTCCACGAGAAACCTGAGTCCGATCACAGTCCTGATACTTGTTGTGCTGATGGTTGCCGTCGTCGCCGGGATCGTCTTCGTGGAGAGAGCACAGAGGAGAATCCCGATACAGTATGCCAAAAGAATAGTGGGAAGAAGAGTATATGGCGGACAATCGACGCATCTCCCATTGAGAGTCAATACCGGAGGGGTCATCCCTGTCATCTTTGCTTCTTCTATACTTGCCATTCCTCCGACCATAACTCAGCTCCCCTTTCTCAGGGATGTCTCCTGGGTCAATAGCATGATGCGGCAGCTAGATTACAGCGCGCCCCTGTATGCTCTCCTGTATTTCCTGCTCATAATCTTCTTCTGTTTCTTCTACACGTCAATCATCTTCAACCCGGTTGATACGGCTGATAACATGAAAAAATACGGCGGCTTCATTCCGGGAATAAGACCCGGACGGTTCACGGCTGAGCACATCGACAGGATTCTGACCAGGATCACTTTTGGTGGAGCCATCTATCTCGGCTTGATATCCCTCTTGCCCATGTTCCTGATCAGCGGGTTCAAGGTCCAGACGCTTCCCTACATCGGAACGTTCCTCGACAGCATCCTGCCTACGTTTGTTTCCCAGGGGCTCGGCGTAAAGTTCTACTTCGGGGGAACTTCGCTGCTCATCGTCGTCGGTGTGGCCATGGATACGGTCCAGCAGATCGAATCGCAGCTCATCATGCGTCACTACGAGGGGTTCCTTAAGGGAGCCAGGATCAAAGGGAGAAGGTGGTAAGACTCTTATGGGCTTCAGGCTCATATTATTGGGTCCACCGGGTGTCGGGAAGGGGACGCAGGCTGAATTTATAAAAAAAAGATTTGATCTTTGTCATATTTCTATGGGGGATATCCTCAGGGAAGCGGTCAGGAACCGGACTCCAGTGGGACTCAAGGCGAGAAGGTACATGGATGCTGGAACACTCATTCCTGATGAGCTGGTGGGAGAGATCATTGAGGAAAAAATGAGGGAAGATGATGTCAGGGAAAGGTTCCTGCTGGATGGATTCCCGAGAACGGAGCGCCAGGTTGAGATCCTGGATGCCATCCTTCAGAAAGTCCATGCGACGATTGATGCCGCATTCCTCATCGAACTGGACGAGGAGGAGATCGTCAGAAGACTGTCGGGAAGGCGAGTGTGTTCCGGCTGCGGGACCCTCTATCATCTGACAAGCAAGCCTCCCCGTATCGATGGAATCTGCGATCGATGTGAGGGCAGCCTCATTCAGAGGAAGGATGATTCCGAAGCGGTTATCCGGGAAAGGCTCCTCGTTTACAGGAAAGAGACGTTGCCCATCGTGGATATCTATGACAGCAGAGGTATTTTGGTCAGGATCGATGGGAGCGGAAACTCTGAGGAAGTGCAGCGGAGGATTCTTGCCCGTCTGCAGGAGTTCAGAGCATGATCATATGCAAATCACCTGCGGAACTGATTATCATGGACCGCTGCAACAAAATCGTGCGGAAAATCCTGAGGGAGCTTGGAGAAATGATCCGGCCTGGTCTGACGACGAAAGAGATCGATAGATATGCGGAGGAGAGGGCCAGACAGGAAGGTGCCGTAGCTGCATTCAAAGGCTACAGGGGCTTTCCTGCATCAATCTGCACTTCGGTGAACAACCAGATCGTTCATGGGATACCCTCTGAACGATGCTCGTTAAAGGAAGGCGATATAATTAGCCTTGACTTTGGCATTCTGATGGATGGATTTTACGGAGATGCTGCTATCACCTATCCCGTCGGCCGTATTTCAGAGACGGCGAAAAAGCTCATCGAGGTCACGAAGGGAGCTCTCATGACGGGGATCGAGCATGCGAAAAGCGGGGAGAGGATTTCAGATATTTCGCATGCTATCCAATGCTATGCTCAGGCGCGCGGATTTTCTGTAGTAAAGGAGTTTGTTGGCCACGGGATCGGAAGTGCCCTTCATGAGGATCCGCAGATACCCAACTATGGTGAGCCGGGTAGGGGACCGGAGATCTCTAATGGCATGGTTCTCGCCATAGAACCGATGATCAATGCTGGTACAGATGAAGTCCTCATTGAGAACGATGGATGGACAGCCGTCACAAAAGATGGCGAGCTTTCCGCGCACTTTGAACTATCGGTCGGCATCAAGAATGGTCGACCCTGGATCTTAGGTGAGGAATAAATTCAATGCCGAAGGAAGAGGCCATACAGGTTGAAGCGGTTGTTAAGGAGCCTCTCCCCAATGCTATGTTCAGGGTGGAACTCGATAACAAGCATCAGGTGCTGGCGCATATTTCGGGAAAGATGAGAAAGAATTTTATCAGGATACTTCCGGGAGACAGGGTGCTTGTCGAGCTCTCACCATACGACTTGAACCGGGGAAGGATTGTCTACCGCTTTAAATAAAGGATTATTTGAATGATAGAAATGCTCAACAATTAAATCACCGTGTCTTTCAAGAGGATAATGATGAAGGTAAGAGCATCCGTTCGAAAAATCTGTCCGAAATGTAAACTCGTCAAAAGGCAAGGAGTGCTCCGGGTCATCTGTACGAACCCGAAGCATAAGCAGAAACAGGGGTAAGATTTAAGGAGGAGCGATGGCAAGAATCGCAGGCGTCGATCTTCCGCCAAACAAGAGGATCGAGATCGGTCTGACATACATCTTCGGGATCGGACGCCCGAGGTCCGACCGGATACTGGAAAAGGCCGGGGTCGATAAGGATAAGAAGGTAAAGGATCTTACTGAAGATGAGGTAAGAAGGATCAGGGACATCATCCAGGAAGAGGGAAACGTAGAGGGTGATCTGAAGAAGAATATTTCCCTCGATATCAAGCGGCTTATCGATATAGGTTCATACAGAGGGTACAGACACAGGAGAGGATTACCCTGTCGTGGTCAGAGGACGCATACCAATGCCAGGACTAAGAAAGGGCCCCGAAAGACCGTGGCGGGCAAGAAAAAAGCTGTTGGAAAGAAAGGATAATCAAATTCTTGAGGAGGTCTGTCGTTTATTATGGCCAATGAAGTGAAGAGAAGCTTGAAGAAGAAAGAGAAGAAACACATCCCGAACGGCATTGCGCATATCCATGCCACTTTCAACAATACGATTGTCTGCATCACGGACATAGAAGGCAATGTTCTCGGCTGGTCGAGTGCCGGACGCCTCGGGTTCAAGGGCTCGAGAAAGGGGACACCTTTTGCGGCACAGATGGCTGCTCAGGCTGCTGGAAATGGCGCCAAAGAGTACGGATTGAAGAGCGTGGAAGTGAGGGTGAAGGGTCCGGGAGCGGGGAGGGAATCTTCCATCCGAGCACTCCAGTCTATCGGTCTCGATATCAAGTCTATAAAGGACGTAACACCCATCCCACACAACGGGTGCCGACCACCAAAGAGAAGGCGTGTTTAAAGGAGGTTAACATTGGCTAAATATACGGGTTCAGCTTGTAGGTTATGCAGGAGGGAGGGAGCCAAACTCTTTCTCAAAGGTGAGAGATGCTTCAAGGAAAAATGCGCTATTGAGAAGAGGAACTATGCCCCCGGACAGCATGGAAGGAGGAAGATAAAGAGTTTCGGATACGGGCTTCAGCTCCGCGAGAAGCAGAAAGTGAAAAGGGTCTACGGCATACTGGAGAGACAGTTCCGGAGCACCTTCAAGAAGGCAGAAAGAGCCAGGGGAATCACCGGTGAAAACCTTCTCACATTACTAGAACGAAGGCTCGATAACGTAATCTACCGGCTCGGATTCGGTTCCTCGAAGAGCCAAGCCAGACAACTTGTTACCCACGGTCACATTCTGGTCAATGGAAGGAAGGTGGACATTCCATCCTATTCCGTGAGGGTCGGAGACGAGATATCTATTAAAGAAGCGTCTCGAAAGAATGAGGGGCTTCAGATAAGTCTTGAAGGAGTGAAGGGAAGAGGAATTCCCGCCTGGCTCGAGCTGGAAGCGGACAGGTTCAGGGGAAAGGTCATTGCATTACCCGCAAGACAGGATATAGTTCTCCCGATTCAGGAGCAGCTCATTGTCGAGTTGTATTCCAAGTAATTCCTGAATTTTTAATAATTTTTTCCGGAGGCAAGAAAGAACATGCTTTGGAAAGGTTTTCAAAAACCGAAGAGGCTTGAATCTGATGCGGAAACGCTTAGCAATACCTACGGGAAGTTCTATGCTCAGCCGTTCGAGAGAGGCTTTGGAACGACCATAGGGAATGCGATGAGGAGGGCACTCCTCTCCTCGATCGAAGGGGCAGCCATCACATCGGTGAAAATCGAAGGCGTACTTCATGAATTTTCTGCGGTGCCTGGTATTGTGGAGGATGTCACAGACATCATCCTCAACATCAAAACCATACCGATCAAGCTCCACACTGATCATCCAGAGATTATCACCCTGAAGGCTGAAGGTCCCAGAGAGGTGAAATCAGGAGACATCGAGACATCGTCCAACATTGAGATCCTTGATTCCAATATCCATATCGCCACGCTGACGGAAGAGGGAAGCCTCAACATGGAGATGAGGGTGAGGGAAGGAAGAGGATACGTCTCGGCGGAAAAGAATTACGAGGAAGAGCTGGACGTCAATTTCATACCGATCGATTCCGTTCATTCTCCTGTGAGGAAGGTAAACTTCCTGGTCGAGGATGCCAGGCTCGGACAGACCACCGACTATGACAAACTGACCCTCGAGGTCTGGACAAACGGAACCATTCTTCCCCAGGATGCGGTAGGTCTTGCAGCGAAGCTCATCAAGGATCACATGCTCATCTTTATCAATTTCGAAGAGGAAGAGGAGCGGGAAGAAGAAGGAATGGATGACGAGCTGGAGCAGATGCAGGAAAACCTGAACCGGAGCGTTGAAGAACTCGAGCTCTCCGTCCGGGCCTCCAACTGTCTCAAAAACGCGGGGATATCAACGATTGGCGAGCTAGTCCAGAAGTCCGAATTCGAGATGCTCAAGACGAAGAATTTCGGGAGAAAATCCCTGAATGAGATCAAGGATATGCTCAAAGGGATGGGGCTTTCTCTGGGGATGAAGATCGATGAGCGGCTTTCAAAGAAGAGCTTAAAAGCGAGAGGATAGTCTAATGCGTCACAGGATAGCAGGAAGAAAGCTGGGGAGAAAAAGGGAGCACAGGCTTGCGCTCCTCAGGAACATGTGCACATCTCTTTTCCGGAAGGAGAGGATCCGAACGACCCTCATGAAGGCAAAAGAGTTAAGACCCTTTGCCGAGAAACTTATCACGCTGGCGAAGAGGGAAACTCTCCATGCCAGGAGGCAGGTGATGGAGCATATCCACGATAAGGAGGTCTCCAGAAAACTCTTCGATACCATATCTGCGAGATTTTCCCAGCGGCCGGGCGGATACATGAGGATTCTGCATCTTGGAGCGCGGAGAGGGGATGGTGCAGACATGGCCATCCTGGAGTTGATCGGAAGCGAGCCGGTCTTTGAGAAAAAGAAGAAAAAGGGGAAGAAAGGGAAAGGGGAAGAGAAGAAAGGGGAAAAGAAGGAAGAGAAAGAAGGAAGAGCGGAAGAGAAAAAAGAGAAAAGAGCTAGGAAAAAAACCGAAAAAGAAGAAAAGCCCGAAGAAAAGAAAGTGAAAAAAGCCAAAGAAGAGAAGAAGAAAGGAAAATGATGAATGACACAGAGATCGTGTGATCAAGATGAGGGGAGCATCGGCTCCCCTTTTTTATGTATGATGGCTCGTTGTGCTCTGCATAGCGGCCGATGCAACTTCTTTGGAAATAAAAGAGCAGGATAGGCTGGTCATGCCGAGAAGGAAGGACATCCGTAAGATCCTGATAATCGGGAGCGGACCCATCGTTATCGGGCAGGCTTGCGAGTTCGACTATTCAGGGACTCAGGCGTGCAAGGCTCTCAGGGAAGAGGGTTTCGAGATCGTCCTTGTAAATTCCAATCCGGCCACAATCATGACGGATCCTGAGATGGCGCACAGGACCTACGTGGAACCTCTGACACCGGATGTTGTCGGGATGATTATCGAGAGGGAGGAACCCGATGCCCTTCTTCCGACCGTGGGAGGCCAGACGGCCCTGAACATTGCGGTGAGGCTTGCCGAGAGCGGAGTCCTGGAGGAACATGGCGTCGAGTTGATCGGCGCAAAGTTGAAGGCGATGAAGATTGCGGAAGATCGGTCTCTATTCAAGGCTGCCATGCAGAGGATCGGCCTGGCTGTTCCGGCCAGCGGTTATGCTCGATCGATGGAAGAAGCCGAAAAGATACTGCAGACAACCGGATACCCAGCCATCATCCGGCCTTCATTTACGCTAGGGGGTTCTGGCGGAGGGATTGCTTACAACATGGAAGAGTTCCGGGAGATTGCATCCTTCGGATTCGAGCAGAGCCCCGTCCACGAGGTTTTGATCGAGGAGTCGGTCATTGGATGGAAGGAATATGAACTCGAGGTCATGAGAGATCTTGCAGACAACGTCGTCGTCATCTGCTCCATCGAGAACTTTGATGCCATGGGTGTCCACACAGGTGATAGCATCACAGTGGCCCCGGCACAGACTCTGACGGATAAGGAATACCAGAAAATGAGAGATGCCGCTGTTTCCATCATCCGGGAAGTGGGAGTGGAGACCGGCGGCTCGAACATACAGTTTGCCACCGACCCGGAAAGCGGCCGGATGGCTATCATCGAGATGAACCCGAGAGTTTCGAGAAGCTCTGCTCTGGCATCTAAGGCCACCGGGTTTCCGATTGCTAAGATTGCAGCCAAGCTTGCAGTCGGCTACACGCTAAACGAAATCCCCAACGACATAACAAGAATGACTCCATCATCATTCGAGCCGACCATCGATTACGTCGTCGTCAAAGTTCCGAGGTGGGCATTCGAGAAGTTCCCGAGGACGAGCCAGGTTCTAGGGACGCAGATGAAGTCTGTGGGCGAGGCAATGGCCATCGGGAGGACTTTCAAAGAGGCGCTCCAGAAGGGGATACGTTCACTCGAGATCGGAAGAGCAGGACTCGGTGCGGACGGGAAAGAATATCTTGATCCGGACAAGCTCAAGGAGAAGCTTGCCTATCCGAACTGGGAGAGGCTCTTCTATATCCGGTATGCGCTGCAGGCGGGGATGTCGATCGAGGAGATCACGGATTTAACGAAGATCGATCGGTGGTTCATCCAGAACATCGAGCAACTTGTCCGTCTAGAGGGAAACTTGCGCGCCTTCAACTTCGAGACAATACCGCGAGAGCTTCTCTACAAGGCAAAGAGGTTCGGTTTCTCCGATGTCCAGATAGCCCATCTTCTCGGCACCGGCGAGTGCGGGATCAGGAGGAAGAGAAAAGAGCTGAACATCATCCCCGTTTACAAGCGCGTAGATACCTGCGGTGCGGAGTTCGAGGCACATACTCCGTACCTATATTCGACATATGAGGAGGAGTGCGAAGCCAATCCAACATCGAAAAAGAAGATCATGATTCTTGGGGGAGGTCCCAACCGGATCGGACAGGGAATAGAATTCGACTACTGCTGCTGCCATGCCTCTTTTGCACTTCAGGAAGAGGGGTACGAGACGATCATGGTGAACTGCAATCCGGAGACGGTCTCAACGGACTACGACACATCAGACAGGCTCTACTTCGAGCCTCTCACTTTCGAGGATGTCCTGAACATCGTCGAGGTTGAGAAACCCCTGGGAGTGATCGTGCAGTTCGGCGGACAGACACCCCTCTCGCTTGCTATTCCGCTGCAGAGGAAAGGCGTGAAGATTCTCGGCACATCGCCAGATTCCATCGATCTGGCGGAAGACAGGAAAAGATTCGCCGAACTGCTCAAAAAGATCGGCATCCCGGCGCCGGAATGGGGAACGGCAACGTCCTATGAAGAGGCAAGAGAGATCGCAGAACAGATAGGTTTTCCAGTCCTCGTTAGGCCGTCCTACGTCCTTGGTGGAAGGGCAATGTTCGTCACTCACGACGAGCGCTCGCTCGCCGAGTACATGAGGAAGGCGGTTGAGGCTTCGCCAGAGCATCCCGTTCTCATCGATAAATTCCTCGAGGATGCTTTCGAGGTCGACCTTGATGCGGTCTCCGATGGAAACGCCGTAGTGATCGGCGGGATAATGCAGCATATCGAGGAAGCGGGGATCCACTCCGGAGACAGCGCATGTGTCATCCCTCCATATCATCAGAAGGTGATCGAGCACCTCGATACGATGAGGCAGTACGCTAAGAAGCTCGGGTTTGCCCTTCAGGTGAAAGGGTTAATGAACGTCCAGTTTGCCATAAAGGATGACATCGTCTACGTCCTGGAGGTCAACCCGAGAGCCTCGAGGACGGTTCCATTTGTGAGCAAAGCGACAGGCATCCCTCTTGCCAAGATCGCCGCAAAGGTCATAATTGGAAGGTCGCTGGAGAGCCTTGGCTTCGTAAAAGAGAAGGTAGTGAAAGACCGATTCATCAAAGAATCTGTCTTTCCCTTCATCAAATTTCCGGGAGAGGATCCAATTCTGGGTCCTGAAATGAAATCGACTGGAGAAGTCATGGGCATCTCGAAGAGTTTTGGAAATGCCTTTGCCAAGGCACAGATCAGCGCCGGAACGCCGCTTCCAGTATCGGGAAGAGCTTTCATCAGCGTCAATGATAATGACAAGAAGAATGTCATCCCGATCGCGAAGGGGCTTATCAGTCTGGGATTCAATCTTATCGCGACACGGGGGACATGTGCCTATCTCCGGGAGTCTGGGCTCGAATGCGACATGGTTTACAAAGTGAAAGAAGGAAGACCCAACATCGTCGATTTGATGAAGAATGGAGAGATCAATCTGATCATCAATACGCCCCTCGGCAAGGAGTCCTATTTCGACGAACCAGCTATAAGAAAAACCGCAACGCAGAGGGGCATCCCGTGCATCACAACGCTCTCCGGAGGAGCCGCCGCAGTGATGGGAATTGAATCACTTCTGAAGGAGGAGCTCCAAGTCAAGACCCTCCAGGAATATTACCAACAAGAATAAGCTACATTCTTGACCTGAGTTCCAATAAGCGTAAATTTATTGATGCTGATTTTCAGGAAAATCGGATGAATTTAAAATCAGGAAGAATATTTGAAGTAACCATCATCGTTCTGATATTTGCGTTCTTCTCTATGGGGTTGATCTTCTGGTCGCCAGGCATCGCGGAACATTCTGGAGAAGGGATAAATCCAAGAGAGAGAGACCAATCGCAGAACCCACCGGTGTTTCGTCCTGATGTGAGCGGGCAAAGGGTCTTCAGAAGGTCGTCCATCGTGGAAGAGGATTATGCCAGAAAAGAAATCCCTGCGCCACCGGCAGCTCTTTCGGAAAGAGCGTTGGAAGGAACCAATGTCCGGGTCAATGTCGTGACTACAGGCAGACAGAACGAGACCTCCATTGACTACAATCCAGTGGATCATCTGAATCTTGTTGGAGGAGCCAACGACTACCGGAACGGCGAGGTCGATGCCGGTTACTATTACAGTAAAGATGGCGGAGCTACCTGGGGAGATGGAACAATCGTTGAGACGACCTTTGAAGCCCAGGGAGACCCTGCAGTTGCCTTCTGCGCCAACGGCTATGTTTACTATTCGTTCATATCATTTAATCGAAGCTCCGATGATAATGGGTTGTTCGTTGCTCGCTCCACGGATGGTGGGGCGACATGGCCGCTGGTAAAGGATATCGTCATGAACTTCGGTTCATTCGTCCCCTTTGAGGACAAGGAGTACATCGCCTGCGATACAACGAACTCCTCCTATAAGAATTATGTTTACGTCTCCTGGACTCGATTCAACATCTGGAAGTCGACGATCATGTTATCGCGCTCGACGGATGGAGGAAAGAGCTACAGTCAACCGATGACAATCAGCGATGCCGGCGGCGTTCAAGGGTCCGTGCCAGCGGTTGGGTCGAATGGCGAGGTCTATGTCATATGGGAGGGAAGCCCGGCAACATTCTACCTTGACATCTCCACCAACGGTGGAAAGAGTTTCGGGACGGACAAAAAAGTCGTGGACATCGTGGACATTAGCGATTCTCCCTGCTATCGGAGGAACTCATTTCCTGCCTTTGACGTGGACATCAGCAGCAGCGCTTACAGAGGCTCGCTCTACGTTGCATGGTCGGACAACAGGAACGGAGACCCGGACATCTACTTCACGTATTCGAGGGATAAAGGAACGACATGGGCAACGCCGAAGAGGATCAACACGGATCCGGTGGGAAACGACAGAGACCAGTTCTTTCCCTGGCTTTCTGTGGACAACAAGGGGAGGGTCAACGTCATCTGGTACGATGCGAGAAGAGACCCGGGCAACAGATGGCTCGAGGTCTGGGGAGCAGTCTCGAGGGATGGCGGGCAGAGCTTTGACACGAACTTCCTGATATCGGACGTTTCCTTTGATCCATGCCTGGACACCTTCCTTGGAGACTATAACGGAGTCGTGGCCACGCCGAATGACAGGATCTTTCCGCTATGGAGCGACCTGCGCAGCGGCGAGGAGGATGTCTATACTAACGATACGAGAAACTTTGACCTTGATGAGGTTAAAAATCTGGCGGTCCAAGGGAAAAACCCAACGGAGCTATCATGGGAAAGCCAGGATCCGAAATTCGGCGCCGAGACGAACTATGACGTCATCTCGGGGCTGTTAGGCGAACTCAGCGTGGATAGGAATTTTTCCCGCTCCATCTGTCTGTCCAACGACGTTCCGGACACTCCTTTCAACGACACAAGGGCGGACCCTCAGGAAGGTGACGGGTTTTACTATCTTGTCAGATCGCAGAAGGGTAGCAGCTACGGAAGTTTCGGGGACGGCACGGGTCATCCGAACGCGAGAGACGACCTGGATGAATCAGCTCCCTGTCCGTAAGTTCGACGTGACTCGGGTTGGTCGCTTGTCCCTGGCTACTATCTCTTCTTCCCGAGAATCCTGGATAAGAGATATGTCGTGGAGTGGTCTTTCGGGTCGCCGGTGATGCGCACTCTGCCGCCGTGATGAAGCACGGCTTCTCTTTCAGGGACCGTCTCTTCAGTATAATCAGTCCCCTTACAATGAAAATGAGGTTTGATCGTCTGGATTAGAGGAACGGCATTTTCTTCGCCGAAAATCGTCACGTAATCCACGCTGGAGAGAGCCGCGACTATCTCGGCTCTTTCTTCCTCATTCATGATGGGCCTTCCTCTCCCCTTGAGTTCCCTTGCCGAAGCGTCGCTGTTGATGCCGACAACCAGTATATCTCCGAGCTTTTTTGCATCTTCTAGATACCTCACATGTCCGACGTGCAGGATATCAAAGATCCCGTTCGCCAGCACTATCTTCTTTCCTCTTCTCTTTTCCTGATTGATGACCCTTCTCAATCTGCTAATCGGAAGAATCTTCTTTCTCGCCCTCTGTGTCATAACTATTTTTCTCTTCCATCCCTATGGTTCATCGAAGCAAAGTCCTGGCAGATCGCTCTTATCGGTAATCGGATTTGATGGCATTGATTAGTTCGGAACGGGAAACTGTGGCGGTACCGCGCTTCATGACAACGATGCCACCTGCATAGTTGGCGATGATGGCTGATTCGTAAGAGCTTCCTCCCGCCAGAAGCGAGAGTGTGAATGTGCTGATGACTGTGTCGCCGGCTCCAGTGACGTCGGCCACTTCATCCGTTCCATAAACTGGTATATCGGCTATGTGCCTTCCATCCTCGAATAGGGACATCCCTTTGCTTCCCCTCGTGACGAGAAGAGCTTTAGCCCTGAGAAGCATCTGAAGTTTCACCCCTTCCGATCTGAGCCTTTCTTCATCATTTCCTATCTTGATGTTGAGAGCGTTTTCGATCTCTTCTTCATTTGGCGTCGCCGCCGTCACACCCTGATATTCAAGTATCTTCTTTCTGGAATCCAGCGTGACAATGAAATCTTTTTCCCGTCCTGTCAGGATGCTCCTGGAAGATAAATAGGCATCGCTCAAGAGAGATGAGTGAACTGCACCATGATCATAATCCGCGATCAAAAGTCCATTCGATCTCTCCATGGCTTTCAGGAGCAGCCTCCCAAGCCTCTTCTTGCTCGATGAAGGCAGATGAAAACCTCGCTTTGCCCTGTCCATCCTGACGACCTGCTGCTTCGTCGTGTGGGCGCTTCCGGCGAGGATCCTGGTCTTTACGGGAGTGTCGTATCCCTTTTCCACAATTACTAGCGACGTTTCGATGCCGCGGTTCTTGAAAAGGTTCAGCAGTCGCGAGCCGGCTTCGTCCCTTCCCACGATGCCGACAGGGATAGGATGCGCATCGAGGGACCTTATGTTGTTAACTGAGTTTGCACCGCCTCCAGGCACTGAAAGCGTATGTTTGTAATTCAGGATGAGAACCGGAGCCTCTCGCGATACTCTCGATATCTCACCATAGATAAACTCGTCGAGAACGAAATCTCCATAGACGGCCACATTCAGAGCCTTGAATTTTTCGATGATCCTGAGAAGCTTCATCATGTCCGGCTTTTTCGGCATATCATTCATCCTCATGGTCTTTCCCGGAAAGGACCCATTTCACGGCGTCGAGAAGATTCTCCGCGACGTGGATCGGTTTGACCTTCCATTTATCGGAGCCGTATTCGAATTCTCCCTTCCCGTAACCCGTCAGGACCAGGATCCCTCTTACGCCGGCATTGGCTCCGGTTTGGATGTCCTTGATACTGTCTCCTATGATGTACGATCTCGATAGATCGATATCCAGCTCCTTCTGCGCTTGCAGCAGCATGCCTGGTTCCGGTTTGCGACAGCAGCATCGCTGCCTGTAAGGGGGGTCCCCAACATCGGGATGGTGAGGGCAGTAGTAGATACCATCGAGACGGGCACCTTTTTCGGCAAGAAGTTTCTTAAGCTTTTCGTGTATAGCGTTGATCATTTCTTCCCTGAAGTATCCCCTTGCGACGCCAGCCTGATTGGTGATAACTATGGCAAGATAGCCGGACGAATTGATCTTCGCGATGGCCTCTGCGCTTCCGGGCATGATGTCGTATCGCTCGGGATGATTGACGTAACCCACTTCATAACTCACCGTTCCATCCCTGTCCATGAAGATGGCTGGTCTCATTTTCGGCTCACTCTCCCAGAAAAATCATGCCCATTTTATCACGAGCGCCGATATTTAAGATGCGGGGGTTTTCAGAATGCATAAGCGATTTCAACGGACATCGGCGCTATTGGTGACTTTGGTGCGCCAGCGCTGGTGCATCCACATCCAGAGGTGGGGATATTCTCTAACATATCTCTCTATTATCTTCGTGCAGGTCTGCATTATGTCGAGCACATCTTTTTCACGATTCCCGGTGTTTATGATCTCCACCTCTTTCTCATAGATGATCCGGTAGGTGCCGTCATCCCTGGGGACGGAGAATACGGGGATAATGGTGGCTCCTGTCTTCAGGGCAAGGAGAGATAGCGATGGAGTAGTAGCGGCAGGAATGCCGAAGAAATCCACGAATACGTAAGGTTTCTCTCTCACATTCTGATCGATTACTATGGCAATGCCGAGCCCTCGGGCTATCGCCTTGAGCATCTCCCGGACTGCATTCTTCTTATGAATGACACCATTTCCCGAGAGCGTTCTGTATTTCTGTGCGATCTTCCTCTCGATGTATGGGTTATCGAGCGGGCGCGTCACGAGCATAAGAGGAAACCCAAGATGCCCCTGCATGTGGGCCACAAGTTCCCAGTTCCCGAAATGAGCTGAGAAGAGAAAGACTCCCCTTTTTTTCTCATACGCTCTCTGGATGTTCTCGAGGCCTTCATAGAAGATCGTCTTCCCGATCGATTCTTTCGTGAATCTTGGAAAAAGGAAGACGTCGAAGGCGCATCTTCCCATCTGAATATAAACCTTCTTTATGATCTTCTTTCTCTCACGGGGTGTGAGAGAACCTCCGAAGGCCATCTTCAAATTTTCCATGCCGATCCTTTTCCTTTTTCTGTCCAGATGGTAGATAATCCTTCCGAAGAGGGTGCCAATGAACAGGACGACCTTCCTGGGCAAGATCGACGAGAGCGATGCCACTCCCTGAAAGAATAGGAACTCAGCGATAAATCTCGCTTTCCTGAACTTTTTCATAGCGGTAAATATAACAGAATAATTCTTCCCGCTCAATTTTCCTTGCGTTTAATGCTGGGGCCGCGACAGGAACCTCTCAAGGGTCGAGAAGAACTCCTCCATCCTGTAAACATTCACGGAGATTCTGGCATGGTAAAGTGGAAGAGAGAAGTTCTCGATGCGGGGTATCCGAACAAGATCCTTCTGAGTCGTCACGAGGATTTCAGCCCCGCAAAGCCTGGCATCTTCTTCAATATCCCTGGCATCCTTAAGGGAATAAGAGTGATGGTCTCTGAAAATCCTCTTTCCAGCGACATGCGCGCCCAGGTTTTCTAGGTCGTGGATGAATACGTCGGGATTTCCGATCCCGCAAAATGCGTAGACCTTCTTATGTGCAAGATCGGAAGGGCTGAGCACGGCATCCTTCGAAATCAGCCCATTTCTAACGAATTCCGTTATGCGATGCCCGGAAGTGAAGATTGCCGCTCCGGGGTTGTGTTTCCTTATGATCCTCTCCAGCGTGATGTGCTCCTCGTCTCTTTCCACCCTGGTGATGACGATGATACTGGCTCTTCGGATGTTCTTGATTGGTTCCCGGAGGATCCCTGCAGGGAGGATGCGATAGTTCCCGAAGGGATCCATTGCGTCGATCAGAAGAATATCGGCATCCCGTGAAACGGCCCTGTGCTGGAATCCATCGTCAAGGATGATGAGATCAGGATCGAACTGGCTAACGGCTTCCTTGATTGCCTTCGATCGCTTCCTGGAGACTATCACTGCAACATCGGGGAGCAGTTGCGCGAGAAGAAATGGTTCATCGCCGCATTCGGCGGGTTGCGCGAGGATCTTCCCTTTCCCATCCGCGACGATCAGGACCTCTCTGTTTTTAGTACCTCTGTACCCCCGGCTCACGATGACGACCCTTTTCCCCATCCCGGAGAAATGCTGGCATAGATAAGCAGCGAAAGGTGTCTTGCCGGTCCCCCCGACAGTTATATTTCCTATGCTGATCACCAGCCTTTCGACTTTGTGGACAGGAAAGATATGTCTCTCGTAGAGAAGGTTTCTGAGAAAGACCAGAAACGCGTAAAGTCTGGAAGGTATGTAGAGAAAGGCGAGGATAAAAGGGTTAAATGTATATCTCATGATTCCTGAAGTTGAATATCTGCCATTATCTTTTCGATCTCATGTACAGTGGCTTCAAGGGCACCAACATTCTCTTCGACGATAGTTCTGGCATTGGCTCCCGCGATTCTGTAAGCCTCATCGTCACTTAGAAGGAATGCCATCTTTTTTGCAAGCTCCTTCTGGTTGGCCACCTGGAAGCCGGCGCCGCATTTAACGAAATTATCTGCTATCTCTTTGAAATTTTCCATGTGCTTTCCAAACAGGACGGGCTTGCCGTAGATGGCAGGTTCGATTATATTGTGCCCACCCACCGGAACGAGACTCCCACCGACGAAGATGATCTTTCCTACAGCGTAGATTCTGAAAAGATCGCCGATGGTGTCAACCAGAATGATTTCATCTCTTCTCTCCTGCTCTCCACTTTTGAGCATGCTAAGATTTGAAAACCCATAGTTTCTTGATATGAGGATCCGTTCGATGTCAGGGATTCGCTTCAAATGTCGCGGAGCCAGGATCAGCAAGGGATTTTGGCATAGCTCTTTCATCTCGCGATAGGTATCGAGGATCGCCTCATCTTCCCCCTCTGCCGTGCTTCCTCCGATGAAGACGGTATCCGCCTCCGTGATTCCCATCATCCTTGCGAACGAGGAAAGCTCCTCCGGAGAATAGGGCATGCCGACGTCGTACTTTATATTTCCCGTCACCTTGATCTTCTCGTCGCTCACGTTGAAGCTTTTTATCCTCTCCGCGTGAAGGCGAGAGCTCATGCATGCCACTTTCATTCCTTCCAGAACAGAAGATATGAAAGACCTGATGCGAAGGTAGCGTCTGTACCCTCCATCGGAAATTCTGCCGTTCACAATCATGAAGGGGATTTTTTTCTCTCTCATCTTTTCCAGGAGGTTGGGCCATATTTCTGTCTCGATCATTATGAAGAGAACGGGCTTGATGGAGGAAATGGCCCTCCTTACGGCACTTTCGAAATCGAGGGGAAAATGTCTGATCAATGCGACGTCCTCGATCTTTTCTGCAGCCATTGCCTTGCCAGTGGCCGTCGTCACCGTCAGGAGGATGTTCCATTCCGGATGCCGCTTTTTCATGGAGGCAATCACTTTATCGGCTATCATGACTTCGCCAACGGAAGCCGCCTGGATCCAGATGGCACCATGAAACGCAGAAGGCATCCTGTAGAACCCCATCCGTTCAAGCATTCTGAGATGGTTCTTTTTGCTGAAAATGTAAAGTAGCGGGATCGAGAGATAGCCGATGAAGCTAAAGAAGGCCGTTACAAACTTATAAAGAAGGATCATCAGGAAATAGAAGATAGGCCCTTTACTCTTTTTCTGAGACAAAGTGCTCGAGCATTTCACGGAAGGTTTTAAGACCGGCCTCAGGAATTACGATGGACGACCTTCCCCCGCTTGATTCGGTGATTCTTAAGTACCTTCCTTTGGGATTTTCCTTAAGGTCGAAAAAGAACTTCTTGTTCTCAACTCGAAACTCTTTCGTTTCAATGACTTTATCCATGTCTCTCTCCTCAGCTATCATCCCGCCTCCTTGACTATATAATAAAGAATACGCGTTTTCAACAACAATCGTGGTTTGAGGCTTTCGAGAAATTGCCTTTTCCCAGAATTCGGAAACATGATTTTCATGATTTTCTCGATGGGGATTATCTTTTTCTCTCTCAGAAAGCATCAATGTTCTATATGACGCTCTCTTTTTCCCCTAAAATCCTGTTCAGAAGAAGACTTGTCCCTCCCAGCATGCACAATACCGATACCATGATCCTGGTTATGCGGCTTGCTTGATGAGAGACCTCAGGTCTTCCCTGGTTTCTCCTGATCCTCGCTAATGCCATGGATAGCATCACCACCAGAGCTAATCCGGCCTTCAGCGTCATCTTCGCTTTCCCCCTCACAAAATGGCGCTCAAAACTAAAGGATCCATCGATCCGGCTGTTCACTCGTTTCACGGCCGTTCTGCCGTTGTAGATCCGTTGCCACTTGTAGCCGCTCCTGGCGATGGGCGCGCAGTTCCTTCTTCAGTTCCTCGATCAAGCGATCTAACATCCGATCGATCTCCTGCTGCCTCTTGAGCAGCTTCTTCAAGAGCTTGCTATATTCTAATGAGAATAGAGGAAAAAATGGCTATACTCTATCTTGATTTAGAAAAACATAGAAGATGGTTAAATCTAAACCAGAGAAAGGAGAAGCTATAGGAAAAGTAAAGAAAAAAGAAAAAGATAAAAAGAAAAAAATACTACGCAAGGTTTGATTGTAATGCTGAAAAGCTTAATTGAGGATACTAAAAAAGCCGCCTATCAGCGACTTTTACTATACAAGAAGCGAATCTCTACGAAGAATCCGGATCGTATAATCAGGCGTTCATTGAGGGAAGAGCCGATGTCCTCTCCTACACAACGGATATTCTTGCTTCACCACTGGAAGTGAGTGGCAATATCAAGGCACACATCTTCCTTGAAACGGATGTCCCTGACACTGACCTCAATATCTGGCTGACGGATGTTTATCCGAACGGGAATTCCATGCTTGTCCTCGATGGCGTCCTGCGTGCACGGCACTACCAGACCTTTGAAGGAGAAAATCTACTCTCGCCCGATACCGTCTATGAGCTTGTTGTTGATATCTGGTCAACGAGCCTCATCTTCAACACCGGACATAAGATCCGCGTGAACATTTCTTCGTCGAACGACCCGAGGTTCGATCCAAACCCGAATACCGGAGAACCTTTCAGGAAACAGACTTATACACAGTCTGCTCATACGAAGATCCACCATTCTGCCGCGTATCCATCATACATTGAGCTTCCAATCGTTACGGAAGATCCGTCGGGATGCAAAGCGACCCAGGAAGTGCAAAACCTGATAGTTTCAAAAACAGCTGAAGGGCACCTCTCTCTTTCATGGGAGTCTGTTTCTGATCTCTGCTTCAGCGAGTACAAAGTCTATGGAGCTGACGGACCGGATTTGTGGGTCTGGTTCGTTCGAAATCCTGAAGCGCGGACAGCGGACACTCCATTTACTTATTTCCTCATCGTTGCCGGTAGCACTGACGGCAGCATCGGCCCCGTTGGCCATTTCAACAAATAAAAAAGATGATGCACATCTTTTCCTTGAATTCCGGATAGATCAGATTTCCACTTTCTTTGCTCTTTCCTGCTGTTGCAACTTCGCTGTGAGCTTGATAAGCCATATCCATATGAGAAGAATTAATAGAGCAGAGAGCACCCTCCATCCTGAAGAGAAATTAAGAAAATCAAATAGCCCGTGGAAAAGTGCTGAAATGAAGAGACCTACTACTGAAGCTTTCAGAATGGATCGCTTCTTAAGTCTGGCTACTCCAGCGGTGTATCCCCAGATCGAGGAGAAGATACTATGGGTCAGGGGAGTCGCTATGGAGCGACCGAAGAGTGTGAGGCGGTCCAGGAACGGAAGATAAAGGAAATTCTCAAAGGAGGCAAAACCAAGAGCAATGACTGAAGCGTAGATAATGCCATCCATTTTTTCATCGAATTTTTTAAAGCGCATGAGGATGAATAGATAAGGGAGAAACTTAAAAAGTTCTTCGATGGGTCCGACAACACAAAGGCAATATGCAAGGAAAAGGGGATGATTTCTTTCAGCGAAAAAGAATGCATAACCGCGCAGCCCAAAATATGGCAAGAGATCGAATGACTTCAGGCAGGCAAAAGCTGCCACGAGCCCGAAAAGATAAGCAGAGCCCAAGTTGACGAAAGGCTCCGGTCGGTATCGGTCTTTTAAATAATAATAGACCATCCAGAAAAGGGAAGGGCCAACTATAGAGGATAGGAAGATCCAGACATTAAGGATAAGCATTTCTTTTTTCGCTTTCCGCCATTTTCCCGATCTATTGCCCGCTTGACTGTGTTCAACTTGTCCGACCATCATATCCTTGTAGAAAAACAATTGTCAAGCGGGGGCAGAGGGGAAGGCCTGCGTCATGAAAGAGGGGTAAATCAAGAGACCCGGGACTCCCAATAATCTTCAAAACGATCAGACAGGGTCATACAGCGGAGAGCAATGATGGCATTGGCCCCTCGAACAGACCATTCCATA
>JBFMGF010000083.1 GCA_040752675.1 Acidobacteriota bacterium | reverse complement strand
TACAATGGCAATTTTGCCAGATTTCTGATGAAAAAACTCAGGAATCTTTAGTAAAGGGAAAGGAGCTTTTTCTTGAAAATCATCGGTTCACTTCCTGAAAATTCTTACTTCAATGATTACAAAGAGTGATCTCTTTTGAAGAAAGAAAAATCAGGAAACTCCAGAATACTCTCCTGGGTATTTTATGTAATGATTGAATAGTATGAGTGGTGGAGGCGGCGGGAGTCGAACCCGCGTCCAGAAAAGTTCGGCGTAAAACTTCTACATGCTTAGCTTCTTCCTGGTTTATCTCGCCCGAGCCGCCCTGAAGAGCACGACCGGATCAGGCCATCCCGCAAATTTTCGCCTGCTGGTTACGGGAGTTACCTTCAGACTATCCCGCTTTCTCGGCGCCCTTCACACCACCGCGGGAGGGCCGCATGAAGGACGTGGCTGCTTATGCAGCCAGCGCTAACTGATTGTCAGCGTTGTTTGTTTTTAGTTCCACGGATTAACGAGGGTGTGGAAACCTCGGCATGCCGTTTCCGCCTCTTCAGTTCTGTCGAAACCGTTTCGCCCCCTGCTTGCAATGGAAAATATAGCAGGGCCAGATGGACTAGTCAAGCACTCCAGCCTTTTTATTTCTTGACGGCGTTGCCATCGGCATCCAGATAGAGGACTTCGCCGAGATTCAACTCCCTGACGAGTGGTTCTATCTTCGCCACATCGCCGACAATCGTGACGACCATCTTATCCGGATGGATGTATTTCTGAGCAACCTGCTTTACATCCTCGTTCGTCACGGCATTGATTGCCGGTATGAATTTATTGAAGGTATCACCGGATAGGCTGAACTGCACCATGTTGGCTAAATGCCAGGTAATCTGGCTTGCACTCTCGAACCCCTGGGCATATCCCTTCGTGAGATTTGCCTTACCATCGATGAGTTCTTGCTCCGTCACAGGCATTGCACCTATGGCTCCGTTCAACTCCTTTATAATCTCAACAAGGGCCTCTTTGGTGAACTGCGTGTGGACCGGGGCAAAGACTGCAAAGGGACCGACTCCTTTTGTGTCAATGAACATGGAGCGTGCGCCGTAGGTGTATCCCTTGTCCTCTCTCAGGTTCATGTTGATCCGGCTCGTGAACTGCCCGCCTAGGATATTGTTCATCGTGAGAACTCTGTAGTAATCGGGCGAATTGCGCGTAATCCCCAGATTACCGCAGATGATGACAGATTGAGGAGCACCCGGCTTATCGATGAGGTATAATTTAGTTTCTTTAACTTGTTTCGCCTCCGGAATGGCTATCTTCTCAATCTTTCCGGGCTTCCAATCCTTCAGCACCGCTTCGAGCTTCGGCATGATCTCGGCTTCAGTGACGTCGCCGACGACGACAAGGGCAGCATTGTTGGGATGGAAGTAGTTCTCGTAGTACTTGACCAGATCTTCCCTTGAAATGGAGCTGATGGATTGCTCTGTCCCGCTACCTGTGAACGGCTGACCATAAGGATGATTTGCTCCATAGAGGGTCTTCAGGAACACTTTGAATGAGCTTGTGAAAGGTTCCATACGTTCCTTCATGATCCGACCAAGGTAGATCTTTCTTTTTCTTTCGAGTTCATCCGAGGGGAAGAGCGGATTGATGATGATGTCGCTGAAGATCTCGAGAGCTTTGTCGAGATGCTTCTTCAACGTATCCATCCCGACATAACTAGCGTCAAAGAAGGAATTCGTGGAGACGGTGGCTCCGATCTTCTTCAAATCTCCGGAGATCTCAAGGGCATTTCTCGACTTCGTCCCCTCGTCCTGTAATTCTGATGTAAGACTGGAAACACCCGGTTTATCCTTCGGATCTGCGACCCAGCCGGCATTGACGACTAAGGCCATGTTCACTATTGGAAGCTCATGGTGTTCGGCAAGGATGACCTCGAGGCCGTTCGATAGCTTCTTCCTCTTGAATTCCGGAGCCCTGAACAGCGGCTCCGCAGCTTCTGCTGGCAACTTGCTTCTATCCGTTTCCATTGTTTTAGACTTTGGCTCTCCATAAGGGACAGCATAGAGGATGACTCTACCATTCGGGTCGAGATATTTTTCAGCGACTCTCCTCACATCTAACGGAGTTACCTTTGTATAGCGCGCAAGGTCCTGCTGGATGTAATCCGGGGTTCCAATAAATGTGTTGTACTGGTTAAGCATGTCTGCCTTACCACCGAAGCCGCCGACGTACTCGATCCGGTGGATGAATCCTGATTCGATGCTGCTTTTTGCTTCGGCAACCTCTTCCTCGGAAGGGGGGGTTGTGCGGATGAGCTTCAACTGTTCCTCGATAGCTTTCTCAAGCTCTTCCAGTGTATGGCCAGGCTTGGCGGTCGCTACTATCCGGAAGTTGCTTCCGATCTCGCGGGAATCCTGGTAAGCCCACACTTCCTGAGCGATCTGTTTGTCATAGACCAGTTCTTTGTAGAGCCTCGATGTCTTGCCGCTGGACAGGATGCTGGCAAGTATGTCGAGCTCCGCATCATCGGGAAGATACATGGGCGGCGTGTGCCATGCCATATATATCCGCGGTAGCGAGACCCTGTCTTCCATGATGATCTTCCTTGTTTCCTTCAGTTCCGGAACCCATGTTGTGAGACGCGTTATCGGTGGTCCCGGCGGTATGCTGGTAAAGTATTTCTCGACGAGATCCTTCGCCTGAGCCGGATCGAAATCCCCGGCGATGACGAGGCTGGCATTGTTTGGGGCGTAGTACTGCTTGAAGAATTCCTGGACATCTTCCATGCTGGCATTTGTCAGATCTTCCTGACTGCCGATGACCATCCAGGAATAAGGATGGTTTGACGGATATAAGGCTTCCAGAAGATACTCTTCGGAGCGATAGTAGGGCTGATTTTCTAATCCCTGCCTGCGCTCATTTTTAACGACGTCGCGCTGGTTATCTAGCTTCTCCTTCGTCATGGCAGGAAGGAGGAAGCCCATCCTGTCCGCCTCGAGGAAGAGAGCCAGTTCAAGGTAGTTGCTTGGAACATTCTCCCAGTAATTCGTCCTGTCCTCGCTCGTCGAACCGTTCGCATCGCCTCCCACCTTTTCGAGAGGAGCAAAGTACTCTCCCGGTTGATGTTCGGAGCCCTGGAACATCATGTGTTCGAAGAGATGAGCGAATCCGGTTCGGCCTCTCTTCTCGTTTTTGGAGCCCACGTGGTACCAGACGTTGACCGTCACCATCGGAACGGAATGGTCCTCATGCAGGATGACCTGAAGACCATTATCGAGCACATACTTCTCGAACTTGATCTTCGGCACATCCTGAGCCATGGCAAATGGAAAAAGAAACGCCATGAGAAGAAATGCTGAGAACGATAAGTGCACAAGCTTTCTCTTCATACTGTCCTCCTGCAAAAATTTACGATAGTTAAAAAAACAGATATTATATTACGATTTTTCTGCTTCGATTGTTTCCTGTTTTTTCGAAACGAGGCCGATCTCACGCCGCAAGTTTACAAAATCCTGCTATGGATTCGTTCCTATTTCTTTGCAGACCAGTCTGTCGAGAAGTTCTCCGATCTCAGTGCCGAGCCCAAGGCTGCCGCCTACGAGCAGGCCGAGGATGGCGTTGGAGATTATTTCGGTGACAGGGATTGGCTTTGTGATGGGTATATGTATGAGGAATGTCTTCACAATGTAAAGGATAGCCAGAGCGATTCCTAAAAGCAGAAACTTGCCAATGGGCAATCTCTGAATCTTGGCTTTGAAAAGGCATCCCATTCCAAAGATCGTGTATCCTGCGCCCATGTACCAGAGCATGTAAAACAGGATCGCCGCGAGGGGGAGCTTGAGGATCAAAAGAGGTCCAACCATCAGAATTAAAAGGACCAAGATAAAGATGGCAGCAACCCAGGCCCGGTATAATCGCACGAGTGCAAGGATGATGGCACCTGTCATTCCAAGGCTAATGAAATGAAAGCAATTATTCGTTGTGGAGAGTATGTCCTGGCCGTACACGGAGAAACCGACGATGATGCTCACAATTACGCCAAAGACAAAATAAAGGAGAGCCGTCAATAACTTTCTCATTCTCATCCTCTCGAATTTTAGAAATATTACGCGATTTCCAGGAAATAAACAAGATTCAGCCACAGCTCGCCGTGGAAAACTTAGAACGGTCGGACCGGCCTTTTCATCTTTGTGGCTCAATGATGACCTTAATGCATTCCTTAGCCTCGGCAACCAGCTCGAAACCCTTAGCTGACTCAGCCAGGCTCAACCTGTGGGTGATCATCTCGCTAACATGAACTCTTCGAGAACTAATCAGCTCTATGGCGGTCTCTATGTCGATGGGACAGCCTGCATAGGAAGTCACTATACTCATTCCTGAATGCCAGATATTCCAGAACGGAAGGGGGACCTCGACTTCTGGCCGGGTCGGAGCGAAGAGGAGAATCGTGCCGCCGCGATCGGCTGACTTCCATGCCTGAGCAATGGCCGACATGGCGGCCGTACACAGAATGACGAGATCGGCAAGCCGACCCCCGTTCATTTCTTTAAGTCTTATCGGCACATCCTCTTCTGCCGGGATTACCCCATCGGCGCCGAATTGCCTTGCGTATTCCAATCGATATCCACTGATATCGGTCGCGTAAATTCTTCCAGCACCCAGAGCGCGTGCCAGTTTGAGATGCAGAAGACCCGAAATGCCGCTGCCGATGATCAGGACGCTCTGCCCCGGCTTAAGGTTTGCGCGCCTCTGTCCCCTGACACAGCAGGCCAGAGGTTCGATAAAGGTGCTTTCCTCATACGAAACCTCATCCGGGATGAGAAATACTCCGCGATCTACATTGATCTCCGGGACTCGGATGTACTCGGCAAATCCACCGGGGTCGAAGTTGGTGGTGCGGAGAGTATCACAGACTGAATGATGGCCGTTCAAGCAGTAGTGGCATGTGTTGCATGGAACATGATGGGATACGAAGACCCTATTTCCCTTCTTGAACCGTTTCACATTCTCACTGACTGAGACGATCTCTCCAGCGATCTCGTGTCCGAGGACGAGAGGAGCTTTCCTGATCCGGTACCATTCCATAACGTCGCTTCCGCAGATGCCACTCGCAATTACCCGGACGAGAAGCTCTCCTGGCCCGACCCGGGGAACCTCGATCTCCTCGATGCGCACATCTCTATTGTTGTAATACATCGCCACGCGCATTCATTTTCTCCTTTCCTTTCTTCCCAATGAGAGGAGAAGAATTGATCTTTTTCAACACCTCTTATTTTGTAGAATCTTTGAGGCTGTTGAAAAGCTTTTGAGCCTCTTCGAGGGACGTATTCTCATGGACGATAGCCCTGATGGTTTTGATCATGGCCACAGGGTACCTGGACTGCCAGATGTTCCTGCCCATATCAACTCCAACAGCTCCTTTCTTTACTGCTTCGCTGGCTATTTTCATGGCATCGTGTTCTGTCTTCAGTTTGGGTCCGCCGGCTATGACGAGCGGCACAGGACATCCCTGCACAACTTCTTCAAATCCATTGCAGTAATAGGTCTTCACGAAATGTGCTCCGAGCTCGGCTGCAATCCGGCAGCAGAGAGAAAGGTAGCGAGCATCCCTCTTTTCCAATTCTTTTCCGACAGCAGTCACGGCAAGAACCGGAATCCCGTATTCCTCCCCAAAGCTTACAAGACGAGAGAGGTTGATCAGGGTCTCGTGTTCATGATCCGTTCCCACAAAGATGGAAAGGGCCACTGCAGTTGCATTCAGGCGGATCGCCTCTTTCATAGAGGTCGTGATCCCCTCGTGGGAGAGATCCTTGCCTATGATGCTCGTTCCTCCTGAGACTCTGAGGACAATCGGTGTTGGGGTGGTCCTTTCCACAGATGTACGCAGGATTCCTCTCGTTACCATGAGAGCATCGGCATAGGGAAGCAGCGGCTCGATTGTCTTGCGCGGTTTCTCCAGTTTACTTAAAGCACCCAGAAAGTACCCGTGATCCACGGCCAGCATGACCGTTCTACCCGTATCAGGCCTGATGATCCTGGATAACCGATTCTTCAATCCCCAATCCATGTTTGAACATCCTCCTTTCTTGTTTTATGCAATCAGTTAAAGCGAGAAGCGCAGATTTTTGAGTTTTCATTCTATACCATCCTCCCACCCTTTTCCCTCCAATCATCTGCATCGTGCATTTGCTGCGCCTCGCAACAGTCCAATCCCTTTATAAGAAGAGAGGGAGAGCCTATCGAGCCTCCCCTGAAACTGAATCTAAGATCTGTCCCGACCTCCAGAATATTTTTAAAAAGGTTCATCAGTTTTCCTCGCAGGAAAAAATTTCGATAGGGCGAAACTATTCTTCCATCTTCTACGAGAAAGCCTGACCCTGAAAACAGGACCTCTCCTTCTGTCTCCAGACTGGAAAAAGGTGTGATGGAAAAAAGATATAGACCTTTTCCTATTCCTTTTAGCATCTCCTCAGGTTTGCTTTTGCCAGGCTTAATGTACAGATTGGTTGGGCCTAAAGTCGGCCTATCCATATAGGAAGCTCTGACCATGCTCTTCAAACAATTAACGATATTTCCCTCATCTATAACCGCCGTTTTTTCAACAGGAAACCCAACGCCATCGAATGGGACACTACTTAAACCCCTGGGCATGGCAGGATCATCAACTATAGATAATTTATCAGATAAGGAGTCATTATTGAAGAGGATGGCGCTTCCTTTGTTCAAGCACCTTTTATTCACTGAGCCCACGCTATCTCTTCTATAGTTCTTAGAGGAGCCAATGAGATAAGGAATGATCAGTTTTAGCAGCTCTGCTCCTGCCTGTGGAAAAAACATGACTTCATCGCATCCCGTAGAAACAGAACTGGCTTGCTTATTAGAAATCACTCTGCCATCGCATGGAAAACTAACAATCTCTTTAAGAATCGTATCAATATTTAAATCATAAAAAGAGCAAGAGGCGTAGTCAAAGCTCACATTTGATAATCCATTTATCTTTTCCTCAATCACTGATTTATTTCCAACTACTGCTTTATTATCAAACACGGGACTTTCTTCGGGATTCAATCTGACAGTTAAGGCTGTGCAAGCTGTTGTCCTTTCATAAGTTCCGTGAAAACCTTTACTGTTAAGAAGAGTGATGGAGGAGAAAGAGGTCAGGAGCTGACAATGATCCAGTTGCATGGACTTTTTTCTCTCCTCAAAGAGATCGATTAATTTATTGATAAAAGCTTCTCTTTCCTCATGAGAAAGGCTTGCCGTTCTCCTGCAATAGATGCCTGATCGATTGCAACTCACTGTATTTGCAGGGAGCATGCTCAGATCTTCCCGATCATCCCCATCACTCTTCTTCCATCCTTGTTGCAATTGCTCTATTAGCTCCGGGATATTCTTTCTGCATCCTGAAAAGTGATGAAAGCGTTCATCTCCTTTTTCGTTCCAGACTCGAATTGCAGTTCCATATTCCAACGTGTCTGAGGTTTGAATTATTCCGGTCCTGTTGAATTGAACAAGCGATGTCCTGGAATCTTTGTATAAGATTTCAACAGCATTAAAAGTTTTGCTTAGAGGCTCCAGGATTTCAAATAAAATTTTCATTTCAGGTTCCGCATAAGTCCTTCCAGTTACCGTTATCAATTTTTATGAATGATCAGGCTCGCAGAATTTTCCTCGTTTATTATTATGCCGGATACAGTTGAACCGACGCTATTCTAATCGTCGGCGTGCCGACAGTGGTTGGTAATGCCTGACCACCCTTTGTACAGACTAGACCTGTTATATCAAACGTCAGATCGCTTCCGATGAGGTCGATCGATCTTAGAATATCAACGGCATTCCCGTAAACCAGTGCTCTTTTTATAGGGGATACGGTCTTTCCATTTTCGATCGTATATCCTTCGGTCAGATGGATGCAAAATTTTCCCGATGATCCATCAAGATAAGCATCTCCAAATCTTTTTCCGTATATCCCTTTTCTGGTTCTCTTCAAGATCGATTCCGGATCCATCTTTCCAGGGTCGACATAAATGGCACTCATCCTCGGAAGCGGCGTTTCTCTGAAGGATTGCCTTCTTCCATTTCCTGATGGTTCCTCATTCCTCTTCCTCGACGTCGTCAGACTGTGCAGCAAATTAAGAAAACGGCCTCTATCTATGATAGACTTCTTCTTTCCTTCCATCCCTTCATCATCAAACCTGTAGTTTCCTCTCTCCATGCAGGCGGGATCATCATGGATTGATAGATGCTCTCCAAAATCCTGTCCATGAAATTTGTCGAATCGACTTGCAACAAGCGGGTTATCCGCCTCGAAGAGATGACCTGCGGCCTCATGGATCAATACTCCTCCTGCACCGGGAGCCAGGACAAGGGGGGTCTGTCCCTGAGGAGCATTGATTGAGTCCTTCTTGTTCAACCATTTTTCCTTCAAATTCTGGCACAGCCTGCCGGGGTCTATACGCTCGATGAGGCTCTCAGGAGCAGAAAAGCTCTCGCTAGCTTCGGAAAAAATCCTGTCATCTCCTGATCTTGCAAGAACGGACATTCTGAACAGAGCCGCCTTTCTTGAATCCTCAACGAACTCTCCGCGGTAGCTAATAATCCTCACTTGCTGACGGTAAAACGAGGCCGAGATCATATAAGAAAAACAATCTTCAAAATTTTCTCTAAGGAGCGACTCCGCCATCAGAACGATGGGGTGAATGCGCGCTGCGAGCTCCATTGCTTTTTCAGATCTCACTCCAGCATCGTTCGATCCTTCTCCACCCGCATCCCCTGATTTTTTCTTTTCCGGGTCCGAACCCAACGAAATGCTTCCTGTTCTCGCGGATGCGTATTCTCTGATGCTGTTCGATGCCTCGATGAGGTCTTTCTCTTCAGGCAATTCCAGATGGATGTTGGAACAGCGGCCGTCTTTAATCAGGCGAAGCGCTGCTCCTTCCATGGTTCCATATGAAGGAAGCAGTCCTCTCTCCGACGAGAGCGTCAGGCGAAAATCCTCCCTCCATTCATGGAAAATGTCGGCAAGCTCGCCGCCGTCCCTTAAAAGGTTCGCGTGAATTTTTATCAGGAGGTCTTGGTTTACCATCATCCCTCGCTAGATTCACAAATTTTATGTGGCTCCCCGCTACAGGTCAACATATTTCTCGCCGAATTTATGAATTGCTTTTCAGAATTTTTAACATTATCATTTAACTCTTGAAACACGATGGCAAATGGATTATTTTTTATAGGTGAATAGATGGTCGTTAGGGGGCAGAGAGCCGATCAATCCCTTATTTTCGTTAATCTTTAAAAGCAGGGATTGAAGATGCCGAAAAGTAAAATCCTTTTAGCCGATTACGAACCGCGAAGCATCAAGAAGATAAAAGAACTCCTCGCCGGTTTCGATTGTGAGATAAAGGTCGCTCTTAATGGGATAGCTGCGCTTGAACTATTCAATGAGTTCAAACCAGATGTCGTCCTCATGGAGGCCATGCTGCCCAGGAAGCACGGCTTTGATGTCTGTCTCGAGATCAAGAAGAGCCCGCATGGCAAAAGGATCCCAGTCATCATAGCAACCAATGTCTACAAGGGAAGGAAGTACAAAAACCAGGCAATGCATGTCTACCGATGCGATTTCTATATCGAGAAGCCATGCCCTGACGAAGTCCTTCTTGACGTCCTCAAACAATACCTGCCGGAAGTAAAGAGAGAAACGCCAAAGTCCGAGAAAAGGGAACCCGGGCAAGTTATCCCTGGAGAACAGGATGAGAGAGCCACGATAACGAATTCAAAAAAACCTGAGATTCTAGAAGAGCTCGAGAAAGAGATCGAATCAAAGGTTGATGAAGTCCTGACCCTTTTTGCAGCCGACACCACGCCTCATATACCAAGACAGGAAGTCTCAAAAGGGGCAAAAGAAAAGATCTCGGAAAAAAAAACCGTAAGTAAACTAGACCTGCAAGAGGAGGTGCTGCCGGAGCCTGAAGAAAAATCGCAGAGTGTTCCGCCAATCGAGACACAGGCGGCAGAGATTCCCCTTCCAGAAAAACCAGAGAAAACCATCCCTGCTAAACCTGCCCTGCAAGAGATATTTCAAGCCCCTGAGATCCATCCACCCGAAAGCAAAGTTGCAACATCAGCACTCGAAATTTCCCCCTGGGAAACGCCATCCGAACCTGCTTCAAGGCGACAGCCGATTAACTTCAAAATGGCTATTATAGGCGCCGCTGGAATCATCTTTCTCGCGATCCTGATCGTTTTTTTTCCTCTATTGACAGGCAAAGACAGAGAAGAAAAAAGGACCAAAAGAGAGCCTCCTCCCATGAAGGACCAGCAGGAGGAAAAAGCTGCTCTCCCCGAGAAGGCTCTTTCGGTTAAGCCCGTACTTCAGGAGAAGCCAGTTTTTGAGCAGGTTGCCCAGGTTCAACCCTCCAAGAAGCCTGTTACTCAGGAGCCGCTCACCCAAGAACCGGTTCTCAGGGAGACGGAGAAACCTCAGCAAGCTGAAATGAAAACCATCGCTACCAGAACAAAGCCTGCCGTTGAACCCCGGCCAGCGCCGGCGGCTTCCCCGAAATCGGAAAAGAAAACATCAGAAGTTCCTGAAGAACCAATAATACCACCGTCTCCGATGCCACCAGTCGAGATTTCACTTCCTTCCAAACAGCCTGAAGTCAAGGAAGAAGTCGAAAAAAGTGAAGAACCTTTGATCTCAAAACCTCTTGAACTCCAGCCAAAACCTGCTATGGAAAGAGAGCCGGAGCCAGTTCAGAGCGCAAGAATTCAGGAAGGGGATGTCGTTGACTATGCTCTGCTGGACAGAGCGCCGGGGTATCTTGCTCATGAGTTGCCCAATCTCCACTTGCGTGGAAAACTCAAGGGAATTGCAGGCAACGTCGTTCTTCAGGTCTTAATAGGCACGAATGGACATGTTCAGGAGGTTAAGCTCATCAAAGGCCTAGAGCCATCTCTTGACGAAGCTGCCATTAATGCCGCAAAAAACTGGGTCTACCGTCCCCCGGAACGGCTCGGCATCAGGGTTAGAACCTGGAAGGCGGAATCCGTTCCCTTCCCCCCAAAATCCAATTAATTGGTAGTTGACTTGCGCATGCAGAAGGTGTATTCTAGCGGCTCGAAACTGATCTTTTAAAACTTATCCTCGCGCATAGGTACCGAAACTGAGTTAAAAAGGGAAAACGGTTAAAAGCCGTTGCGGCCCCGCCACTGTGAGCGGTACAAGCCTGATGCTGTTCCACTGGAGATTATCTGGGAAGGATTCAGGCAAGGTTTGATCCGCAAGCCAGGAAACCTGCCTATGTGATGCGGCGCGAGCTTCCGCGGGGAAGCGACCGACCGATCCAGGCAAAAAACCTCAGTTCCGGCTGAGGTTTTTTTTTGCCCTAAGCAGGTAAAGATGAAATTAAATTGTCACATCTTATTTTTTCGCTCTCATATCCACTCATTATCCGCAGCATTTTCTCTGGCCACGATCCTTCTGCTTATTCCCTGCTTCCAGGAACCCTCTTGGAGCGCTGAAAATCTCCTTGAAGAGCCTATGGGAGAGCCCGGAAAAGCTCCTGAAAGGATCGTTTCCCTGGCGCCTAACGTTACGGAGATCCTTTACGCTTTAGGTGCAGGCGGCAGGATTGTCGGCGTAACGAACTTCTGTAATTACCCCCCAGAAGCGCATCTCAAAAGAAGAATAGGTGGCTTTTCCAATCCGAATCTGGAGGTCATCGTCTCATTGAAGCCGGATCTCCTGATAGGGACTCCCAACGTGGGGAATAAAGAATCGATATTAAGGCTTAAAGAGCATTTCGGCTTTGAAACTCTTCTGATACGAGCGGAAACAATGGAGGACCTCTATGGATCCATCATCGAAATCGGAGAGGCCATTCATGAAAAAGAGAAGGGGGTTGACCTTGCCAGAAAGATCGAATCAGAAATGGAGTCGATCCGGAAAAAGGGAGTTTCGTCGATTCGCAAGAAGGTCTTTGTCGCTCTTAGCATCGATCCCGTAATCGCAGCTACACCACTTTCCTATCCCGGAGCCCTTGCCATGCTTGCCGGAGCCGACCTGATCCCATCCATTTCGCGAAACAGATCGATAGAAAAACCCTATCTCATCCTTAGCATGGAAGAGATAATCGACTCCGACCCGGACATCATCATCCAGACCTTGATGGATGCGGGCGATCAGAACGGAAAACGATCTCTTGAGCGTTTCTGGAGAAAATGGAGTTCTCTAACCGCAGTGAAAAATGACCGTGTATTCATCATCTCCGGGGATACCATTCTCAGACCATCGCCAAGAGCACCCGAGGGAGCCAGGCTATTAAACAAGCTAATTTATGGGACAGGAGCTAACGCTCGGCAAGGGGATGATACTGCAAAGCCTTGATTCGGAAAGATTGACTTTATGCAAAAACTGGAATCGGATAAGACGAAAGAGATCGATTGGAGGCGGGGATTCATCCTTGCCATCGGTATCGCCATTGTTACAATCCTTGCTTCTCTTCTTTCTCTTTCCCTGGGTCCTGCGCAGAGTTCAGTGCTAGATCTCTTCTCCGACTTTCAAGAAGAAAGAAGTCTGGCTATTGATATCATTTGCAGGGTTCGTCTGCCGAGGGTCATTCTGTCCATCCTCACGGGAGCCGCGCTATCCGTCTCAGGAGCCGCCCTTCAGGCTATCATGAGAAATCCACTTGCCGACCCTTACATTCTTGGTATCTCTGGAGGCGCCTTCTTCGGCACCTTCCTATTTTCACTTCTGTCAGGTGCGAACATGCTGCTTTCCAGTCTTGGAAGACCCTTCTCAGCCTTCTTTGGGGCCATCGCGACCCTTGTCATCCTCATCTATCTTTCCAGAATTAAAGGAAGAATATCATCCACCTCCCTTCTCCTGATCGGAGTCATCATCAATTCCTTCTTTACGGCTCTCATACTTTTTCTTTTAGCATTCACCGAATTCTCAAGGGTCCAGAGCAGCTTCTTCTGGATTGCAGGGAGCATAGGCTCCCCTGACTATTTATCTTTGATATTCGTTGCTATCTTCCTCATAACAGGGCTGCTAACGCTTTTGACCGTATCCCGAGCTCTCAACATATTATCTCTGGGAGAATCAACCGCCTTCAGCCTGGGAGTGGATGTCGAACGAGTAAAGCTTCTGTCCATCGTAGCCGCTTCCTTGATGACAGCCGCTGCGGTATCTTTTGCCGGACTCATAGGGTTTGTGGGCTTGATGATCCCGCATATTTTTAGGCTTATCCTCGGGCCCGACAACAGGATACTGCTTATCAACTGTGCCACAGGAGGAGCTCTTTTCCTTTTAGCCTGTGATACTCTTGGAAGGATCATCATGCCTCCCTCGGAAGTCCCGGCAGGAATAATGACAGCCATGGCCGGATGCCCCTTCTTCATCTGGCTCTATCTGAAAGAGAAAGGAGAAAAAATTGAAATCGATTGAAGTTGTGAATCTTGAATTTTCTTACAATTCTCTGCCGTTCTTCAGAAACTTCTGCTTGGCGGTCGAAAGGGGTGAAATTGTGGGGCTCATCGGCCCGAACGGCAGCGGGAAGACGACTCTAATCAATTTGATAAGAGGTTACCTTAGCCCTGATGAGGGTCAGATTCGCCTTTTCGGAAGAAACGCGGCTCAAATCTCCCGCGTCGAACTTGGCAGAATCCTTTCCCTTGTTCCACAGGAATCAAGCACGGCTTTTAATTTTACCGCCTATGAGATCGTGATGATGGGAAGATATCCCCACAAACGCTTTTTTCAGCCATCCGCTGCATCAAGTGATCACGATATCGTCATGGAAGCTCTCCGGTTCACGGATTCGGAACGATTCGCCCACCGCTATTTCAGGAGTTTAAGCGGCGGAGAGAAGCAAAGGATCATCCTGGCAAGAGCGATCGCCCAGCAGGCTGAGATCATACTTCTAGACGAGCCGACATCCTCTCTCGATATGAAACAGGCGATCAACATCTATAAAGCCATTGAAAGATTGAACCGAACAACGAAAGTAACCATTCTAGCTGCCACCCATGATATCCATCTTGTCCGCAAGTTTTGCCCCAGGATAGTCATGCTCAAAGATGGAGCTATCTATGGTGATGGTCCTCCCGAGGCTCTTTTTAGAAGTTCGCCACTGGAGAGGTTATACGATATCGAAACCTGACCCAGAAGATTTTCACTGTGCAGAAATGCGTGATAAAAGCCAAGAATATTGCAAAAGAAAATGTATGGAGGATTCATAATGAGAGAGAAAATATCTCTACTGATCATCACGATTGCTCTGTCATTCTCCATGGTTGCTCTCTCTGCGGAGGAGAGATCACCAGAAGAGGCTAAAAAGATCGCTTTTGAGGAAAAGGTCACTGTAACGGCCAGGCTCCCGGAAACGGAGGAGAGCCTCGAAAAGACTCCGGCTCACGTCACGATAATCACATCTGAGGAGATTGAAAATTCCGGGGCCAGCAGCATCCAGGAGCTCCTTGCTACCCAAGCTGGGATAATCTTCTTTGACGACGTCGGAAACAACGTCGAAACTACGATCGATCTGAGAGGTTTCAATGAGGGGACGGCAGCAGCCGTCCTTCTCGATGGGGTTCGGATCAACGAGCCTGATGACAACAGGGTAAATCTTGAGCAGATTCCTCTTTCTTCCATAGAGAGGATCGAGATATACAGGGGTTCCTCCTCCTCTACATTCGGAGCTGGAGCTCTTTCCGGAACCATCAATATCGTGACGAAAGATGTCCCATGGAACAATTTCCTCGACATAACTGCGTCTTACGGTTCCAACAGTAGTAGTAAAGGCTCGATTTCAGGTGGATTTCATGCCTGGAACTCCGGCTTCTTCTTGGATATTGGAAGAGAGACATCCGATGGCTTTCGTGAGAATAGTGAATACGCTTTTTCCCATATCTTTTTCAAGGCTGCCACATCTATGAAAAGAGCCGGGGATTTTTCTCTTTCCTTTTTGCATGATTCTGGAGAGCTCGGGGCTCCGGGCTCACTCACGGCTGAAGAGATGGAACGAGACCGATATTTCTCTCCCTACAACAAGGTGGATGGATGCGACGAGACGCTCGATCAGGTCACTCTCAGGATGGAAAGAAATCTCCAGAAAAAGCGCCATTTTTCCACAAATCTATACTTCAGGGAAAACTCGATCGATACTCTGACGACGGGAAGATGGCTCATCGGTTTCGAGACAAACAGCAAGATGAACTCCTCTGGTTTTATCTCTCAGTTTGATTCTCATCACACCCTGTGGGATAGAGACATTTCTCTGGCTTCTGGAATCGAGGCGATGACAAGCCGCTTTCAGGCGAAGGGGTATTTCACGGATGCCCAAGGAGAAAGGTTCTCCTCAAGCCCGGATTCATCCAGCAAGACCAGCCTTCGGAGAGCTGCGGCTTTTTTTCAGGCAACCATGAACTTGACTCGCATCGTTTCCATCCTGAGTGGCGCAAGATTTGACTATGAACATCTGAATTACGATGATAGGCTTCATCCCGGCAATGAAGGGACCACCAGATTCTCTGAGAAAAGTTTAAAAGCAGGAGCAAACATCAATCCTTCGGAAAAAACCGGGTTCTACGTTCTCTATTCTGAAGCCTTTCTCCCTCCAACGGTCTATGACCTCTTTGCATTCCCGCTGTTCGGCTCGAATCCAGATCTGGATCCCTCCAGAGCGCGAAATTACGAGTTCGGGATAAGAAAGCGATGGGGCGACTTTCTCCGCATGAATGCTTCCCTCTTCCGGATCGATACGGAAGATGAGATTGTATATGTCATGACTGACCCTCTCACTTTTACCGGACGAAACGAGAATGTGGGAAAGAGCAAAAGAATTGGGGTTGAGATCGTCTCCGAATTCAGCTTTTCAGGGATCCTTTCAGGCTTCTTCAGTTACAGCCAGATGAAGGCGGAGTTGCGCTCTGGCGAAAACCGCGGGAGGAGCATCCCCCTCGTCCCAGAGAAAAAAATCCTGGCTGGCTTTCTCTTGAAAGGGGGAAAGAAGAGAGACCTTCTCTTCAGCATGTCCGCCATGCATGTGGGGCGTGAGTATCTCACCGGAGACGAATCGAATACAATGGAGCCACTTGATCCTTACACAACCGTCAATGGCAGACTTTCAAAGGCATTCAAAAGATTCACGCTCTTCCTGGAAGGAAAGAATCTACTGAATGAAAAATATGAAACGCGAGGGATCACAAACGGCTTCGACCTCTTTTACACTCCCTCACCGGGTCGAACCATTTACACGGGCGCGAAACTCAGCATCAATTTCTAAAATCAGAGATATCGTTCAAAGCGAAGAGTCCGATGGCAAATTTTTAAAATCAGGCTATTGACTACATTGAGCAAATTGTTATAGACTAATATAAATTTTGTGAATAAGTTCACTAATATGAATTTTATTTGAAGGAGGAACTTATGTCTAAACTCAAGGAAAAGCTTTCACAACTGATACCAAAATGGAGGGATGAAGTAAAGAATCTTCAGAAAGAGCACGGCGAAAAGGTCATTTCCCAGGTGACGGTTTCACAGGCTTACGGCGGAATGAGAGGAGTCAAGAGTCTGGTCTGCGATACATCGGAAGTCCCGCCGGATAAAGGACTGATCATTCGCGGGAAACCGGTCAAAGCACTTGCCGACAAACTGCCGGAAGAAGCTCTCTGGTTATTGCTCACGGGAGAACTCCCCAGCGCCGAGGAGCTCAAGGACCTTCAGAGAGAACTCGTCGGCCGCAACAAGGTCCCCGATTACATATGGTCCGTGCTGAGAGCCATGCCAGCCGATTCGCATCCTATGGCCATGTTAAACACTGCGATTCTGGTCATGGAAAAAGAATCTGTTTTCCGCAAGAGATATGACGAGGGCATGAAGAAGGATCAGTACTGGGAAGCAATGCTTGAAGATGCTCTTAACATCATTGCGGTTCTTCCTGCGATAGCTGCCGGAGTCTATCGTATTCGCTTCAAGAAGGGAGACCTGATCAAGAGCGATCCGAAGCTGGACTGGGGTGCCGATTATGCTCACATGCTCGGCTTGCCGGATCCGAACGGCGAATTCACGAAGCTGATGAGGCTCTACCTCGTCCTGCACTGCGACCACGAGAGCGGCAATGTGTCGGCCATGACGACCGCCACAGTCAACTCTGCCCTTTCTGACCTCTACTACTCCCTGTCAGCCGGTTTGAACGGACTTGCTGGCCCACTCCACGGACTTGCAAATCAGGAATGCCTGGACTGGGTCCTTCAGACCATCAAGAAGTTCAACGGCGTCCCTACCGAAAAACAACTCAACGACTATGCCTGGGAGACGCTGAACTCCGGTAAGGTCATTCCTGGCTATGGCCATGCTGTCCTCAGGATCACCGATCCAAGGTTTGATGCCTTCCTGGCATTCGGGAAGCAGTACTGTGCTGGCGACCCTGTCTTCGAGACGGTCTCCAGAGTCTTCGACGTTGTTCCTAACGTCCTCAAGGAAGTGCAGAAGATCAAGGATCCATGGCCCAACGTTGACGCAGGTTCCGGCGCGCTGCTTTATCATTATGGTATGACTGAATTCCCATACTACACCGTCCTCTTTGCGGTATCCCGTGCAATGGGTGTCTGCTCTCAGGCAGTCATGGCTCGTGGAATGGGTCTTGCCATTACGAGGCCGAAATCGGTAACGACAACCTGGATCAAGCAGGAAGTGATCAAGCAATAAGAAGTTAAAGCGGACTATTCTCCTTCGATGATGCGGAGAGCTGAATTCAGCCTCTATGGACCGATGCGCAGGTCATAGGAACCATAGATCCCGCTGTCCGGCGCGTGGAAGACCTTTATGTAGAAAAGGTCCGTGCGAGGTGCCGTCCAGGCCAGGTACGATGATTCATCTCCATCCGAACGATTATCGTTGGCCCCGAGAAGCGTCGTCCCATCCGTATCGTAGATTTCAACAATCGTATTGGCATCACTCAACAGATTGATTGTTTCAATCTTATAGACGGTATTGTCAAAGGCCTGGAAGTAGAAATAGTCATCATCCGCTACCCCAATCCCGTCACGCTCTGGATCCGAGAAAAAGGTGAAATGGTTCAAAGAGCCATCGGCTTCGACGCGCACGGCTACGGAGACCGAGTTGTTTTCCTCAGCAGAATCCGGGAAGAATTCGATGAGGAACTGGCTGAATATCTGTTCCATTTCGGGACGGAAACCGTTGGCAATGCTCGGACTGAACCATCCATCCCAGAAGTCCTCAAGGGAAACATTCGCTGCCGTCGGTATGTAATCAGTCATGACCTCCCAGACATCACCATCCATGGCCGCCAGCAGATCATGGGACTCTTCCGTTCCCGTATCAAAATCCGGGGTGGTGGGCCCATCTATGATATCCCAGAGACAGTTTGCCACCCTTACCTCGTTGTCATCGCCATCACAGGAGACCTGGTTCTTTGTCTCATAATCAAACCAGCGAACGACGTGCCCGGGACCAGGGCCTCCATCTGTTCTCAAGTAAACGTTCGACTTATTGAAGGCATAATAGGCACGCGTGGCTCCCGCATAGAAACTGGCATAACCTTCCGAGAAAGCGAGGCGTATGTCTTCCTTGCAATCGAGAAAAGTGTGGCTCCCTCCCGGTGAATCGCTTTTAGAATAATGCGTTACGACATGGTGACCGAACTCATGAAGGATGACAGTGTCGTCATATCCCCCCGTGTTCCGGATATAAGCCCTGTTGTTGGAATAATATGAGTTGGTGATTCCTCCATCTAGAGCCCAGATAAAGGTGATCGCCTTATCAGATCCGGGTCTCGCCCCGTTAAGATACTTCAGGTAATCGATCCCACGGACTCCCGTATCGAAGATATTAAAAGCTTCGCCACCCTTCCCAATAACGGCAGAATATGTTCCGGCATTGATGTTGGCGTTAGGGTTGTGGTTTGAGTAATTGTTCGTCTTGATGGAATAGTATTTCGCGTTTCCAGAGGATTTATTCTTAACGCTGAGGAAGAGGTCTGAGATCTGCGTGGAGCTTGTGATGCAGCGTATAGCTACGGTCCGGATCTTTGTGTCAGGCACGGAGATGGAATAGTACCCATTGGCATCCGTGCTCCCCCTTGCCAGGACTGGCGATTTCTTCAGATTTACATCATAGACCTCCAGATCGGCAAAGCGTATTGGTAACTGAGGCTCGCTTCCGGTGAATCCCCCTTCGTCAAATTCCCTGTCCACATAGACGAAGCGTCCGCTGGCCGTCCAGTCAGCCAAGGTCAACGATGAAGAGGCAACCAGCAAAAATATTCCAGCAACGAAAAGATTCGATATTTTGTTCATGGCTGTCCCTCCTCTACCAGTTCTCCTATCCACTCCAGAGTGTTCTCCGTCTCTTCGGGGCCTTGCTCTTCCACACCATGCAGGACCCGTACGTATGCTTCCGTATCAAGCGTGCTATCAGCAGGTGAGACAGAGGTGGCTTTGAAGAAAAAGTCGAACACCCCTGTATGGTTCAAGTCGACACTCAACTCGATGTTCTTGGGAACTTTCTTGTGGAGTTTGACTTTTTTGCTCCACTTCCCTGGCATAGCTTCGATCGTAGCGCCAGCAGGGGGTTCACAGCTCAGTTCTACCTCTTCGAGGTCTCTCTCAGAGCAGGATACGACTGCGATAACGGCTCTGGCGGCTTCCCCGTCCGGTGTGATGTTGATCAGTTTAGCCATCACCTCTATGAGCGGTCTCGGTTCGCATCCATCGACCCTGCTTTCGATGGAGCCTGCATTATCCAAAGGAGATCGATGTTCCGATGGGACTCCAACGTCGATGGCGATCGGCACCAGCAGGAAAGCGCAGAAAAGAAAAATAAACAACACTCGCTTTTCCATACTTACACCCTCCTCTTATGAAATTGTTTAAGAAAAAACATCTTTTAAAGCTTGCCTAAAATGTACCGACAAATGTTTCCATGTCAACCTGTTTTTATAAAATTCGCTATGTCTTATCCAGAACTGTTGCTGCTGAACCATAAACCCGTAGTGATTGTCTGCTTGACGCATCTCCAGCGCTTTGTTAGCATTTATTTGCCATCTACGATTGTGAAATGAAAAGATCATCAAAAGTACGAAATCTCTCAGTTTTTGGTGTTCGTGATGGAGAATTTTTTGCTGCTTTGCTCCAATAACAGAGGGATTCTAAAGGCACAACTAAGGACTCCGCACGAAATATGGTCTGGTTCAAGAAAGAAAAGAAACAGAAGGCCCCGGTTGAGGAAAAGAGGCTTAAAGTCCCTGAGGGGCTGTGGATCAAATGCGAGAACTGCAAGGAGATAGTGTACAAAAAAGAAGTCATAAGGAACAGTAATGTCTGCCCCAAATGCAACTACCATTTCCGCATATCGGCGAGGGAAAGGCTGGAATCCCTCTACGATGATGGCGCCTACGAAGAGTTCGACCAGAACATCTCTCCTGTCGATCCTCTGGACTTCGTGGATACTAAATCCTACAAAGACAGGCTTGCTGAATACAAGGAAAGGACCAGCCTGAACGATGCCATCATTACCTCTCGCGGGAGGATCGGGGGCTATCTTGTGATCATCTGCGCCATGGAGTACGGGTTTATGGGGGGGAGCATGGGATCGGTCGTCGGAGAGATGGTTACTAAAGCGATTGAACGGGCGCTCGAAGAGAGAATCCCGTTGATAATAATATCCTGTTCGGGTGGAGCACGGATGCAGGAAGGGGTCCTCTCGCTCATGCAGATGGCCAAGATCAGTGCTGCCCTTGCAAGACTGGATGAGGAAAAGACACCCTTTATCTCGATCCTGACCGACCCGACGACGGGAGGGGTCACGGCATCCTATGCAATGCTTGGCGACCTCAATATTGCAGAACCGAAGGCGCTGATAGGTTTTGCCGGACCAAGGGTAATCGAGCAGACTATCCGTCAGAAGCTTCCGGAAGGATTCCAGCGCTCAGAATTCCTCCTGGAGCATGGCATGCTCGACTTCATCGTGGAGAGGAGCCAGATGAGGGACACCATCATCAAATGCCTCCGCTTCCTGGTGGGTCCTCTCTCTTCGGAGTCAAAAGGATGAATTCCCCAGCAGTCTCCTGAACCTCCAGTTTCTCCTTGAGCTCAACGGCCATACCTATGAAGTTCAACTCATTGACGATGATCAACGGTCTCGCCAATTCGCCGGCAAGCCGTACAAGCTCTTCTTCATTCCTCGCAAGCTCTACTTTTCTCCTTGAGTAAAAGACGAGACTGGGAATCTGATATCTGTAGCTGATCAGAGAAGATCCCTCGTATTTCCGGATGCTGCCTAGAGCAAGATCTCTGGCGCTCCGGATCTTTTGGATCTCAGGCATGGCAAAGAGATTCATCCCCATGAAAAACAGGATGCCGAAGACGACTGTAGAACCTGCCAGATAGCTCGATCTCAAGGATTGTGGAAGAACGATGTTCATTGCGATGAGAAGCAGAAAGAGGACGATTGTATAGAACGTGAAGAAGAGTAATGTCCTGAAGTCGGGGTGCCTTCCAAGGATCAAGAAGCCGGAAATTAGAAAGGCCAACAGGACAACGACCGCAATCAAAAAACCGCTGATCAGGAGCCAGTTCCTTTTTATGGCTTTTGCTTTCTCCATTGATCTATGCCACTCCGATGCGATGATTATGGAAGCTGGTGGAAGAGCCGGCAGGATATACCCCGGCAGCTTCGAGCCGCTGAAAGAGAAGAAGATTATCGGAATGGCAAACCAGATGAGAAGAAAGAGATCCTGTCTTCTTTCCAAGAAAGGGTCTTCACCCTGGAAGCTAAGCTTTCCAAGCGCGGAGCGGATCTTCCTGTATCCTGCCACGAAGAAGAAGGCAGACCAGGGAAAGAAGCCCGCAAGGAAGAGCGGAATGTAAAAATAGAAGGGCTGCGGATGATCGAAACCGATGAAATACCTCAGGGCCGTCTCTGTCTGAATGAGCGAAATGACGTTCGAGACTCCCACCTTTGCCATCAAGACAAACCCCCATGGCGCAACGATCGCCAGAAAAACGGCAAGACCTGCCAGCATGCTCTTCCATGAGAAAGGGGAGGATAAAGAGGATCGTTCGGGGACGAACAGGAACCTTCTCAATAGAAGATAAAACATGACGATGAGAAAAGGAAGAACCACTCCGACGGGACCCTTCGTCAGAAAGGCAAAACCAAGAGAAGCAAATAGCAGGATAACATGCAGACCTTTGCTCTGAATCCTGCTCGCCTCGGCCTTTAAAAAGAAATATATCAAAAGAGTGAAGAAAAAGAGGAGAACGACATCGAGTGTTCCAACTTTTGAAAAGACGAAATAGAGCAGATTGGTAAAGCAGATGAACAGTGAGAGGCTTCCAATCCGGTTACCATGAAGTTGTCCACATAGAAGCCTGGCTATGAGAAAGACCAGAAGAAGGCTCCCCAACCCAGCCATCATTGATGGAAGGCGGGCTGCGAACTCATTTACTCCGAAGAGAGAGTAAGAGATGATCTGGAGCCAGTAGAAGAAGATCGGTTTGTTTAGCCGCGGGGCGTAATTAAATATTGGAACTATGAAGCTCTTCTGCTCTATCATCTCCCGGGAAGCTTCCGCATACCTAGCTTCATCCGGATCCATCAGGGCAGAGTCCCAACTTCCATAGAAGGTGAGAATACCTGCCAGGAAGAACCCGGCCACAAGCAGCAGTCTAAGATTCCACTTCATCTTCATCAATTGCAACAGAATTCTATCTGAATCGGAGAGAGATATAAAGCTCTCGCAGAGAAATGAAGTAAGTATTGCACTAAATCAAATATTTACTATCTTATAATCTCTGCGATATTCATAAACTCTATGGATCACTCTTCCACAATGAAATGGCTTCACTCCCTCGAACGGTTCGGCATCAGACTGGGGCTCGAGAATATCTACAGGTTGCTCGAAGCTCTGGGCAATCCGCAGAATAGATTCGCCTCGGTGCTGATCGGGGGGACCAATGGAAAAGGTTCAGTGGCGGCCATGCTCCAGTCGATCCTGACTCGCTCGGGATACAGCACGGGACTTTACACATCTCCGCATCTCGTCCAGGTAGAAGAGAGAATCAGAATAGGATACGACAACATTTCGCGCCAGGAGCTTGAAGATGCGCTGCAAAAGGTTAAAGAGACGGCGGAAAGGCTCACCAAGGAAAAAACTCTTTCCGGGCATCCCACCTTCTTTGAAATTCTAACGGCGGTAGCCTTCGAAATCTTTGCCCTTCGGAAAATCAAAATCGGGGTCGTCGAGGTCGGCATGGGAGGGCAATTCGATGCCACCAACGTCTTATTGCCGGTCCTCTCCATCATCACGAATGTAAGCATGGATCACACCGATTATCTGGGAACGACCGTTGAAAAAATCGCCATGGAGAAAGCCGGAATAGTGAAAAGATATGGCATCCTGCTCACGGGCGAAACAAAAGGGGTGCCTCTCAACGTCTTTGCCGATGCATGCAAAAAGAAAAGATCTCTCTTGATAAACGCCCTCATTGATAGCGAATTTTCGTTAAGCTCCGATGGAACAGTCACAATCAGGACTGTCATGGATGAGTATAAGCACTTGAAGATACCGCTCGAGGGAGACCACCAGATAGAAAATGCCAGGATCGCCATCAGGGCAGCGGAGATCCTATCCGATAAAGGCTTCGCCATCAACAGAAGGAACATCGCAGAAGGAATAGAAAAGACGGTATGGGCTGGAAGGCTCGAGTGGGTTGCGGGGGATCCACCCGTTCTCCTGGATGGAGCCCATAACGTCGCCGGCATGAAGGTGCTCTCAAAATATCTGCGCACCTTGAAGCAACGGGGGAAGGAGATACGGCTCATTTTTGGAGCCATGAAAGATAAGGACATCGAGGGGATGATGAAGATCGTTCTCCCGCTGGCAGATTCTGTTTTTCTCGCTTCCCCCGAGATGGAAAGGGCCGCGACGCCCGACGACCTGCAATCCCTGGCCCGGAGATTCAACAATAATATCAGGAAATGCGAGAGCCTGAAGGATGCTCTCAGGGCGGCTTCGGAAAAAAGATCCTCCAGAGTGATCTCCATCAAGAGCAGGGAGCCGATGCAGGATGCGGTAATTTGCATCTGCGGTTCACTCTTCCTCGTCGGCGCTTTCAAATCCTTGCAGACTTGTTAAATAGCCAACGCTGGCTATTTAACAAGCTGCTTCAGAAACACCGCATTTATGAGGATCAGCGGCTGTGGTGATGGGTTGGCGTGGTGGCCTTGACTGTTACCGGTTCCTTGAAGCCGATTCTCTCCATCTTCCCCCATTTCCTTCTTCT
>JBFMGF010000082.1 GCA_040752675.1 Acidobacteriota bacterium | reverse complement strand
CATGTAGAAAAAGGAAGAAAATAATAGAATAAGAAAGGCTATTGACAATCTTCTCATCATGACCTGCTCCTTATTTAGAAATTTTCATTCATTTTAGCTTAAAATCGCATTTCCCGCTCTTTTCATCTATAATGTAAATAAATTTTTGATAAGGAGCTCGTATCATGAAAAGATTGACCATCGTTTTCCTCGTGCCGTTTTTCATGCTATTCACCTATTTTTTCTCAACTGTCTCTGCCCCTGCCATGGATAAAGGGAAAACCGCCTCTACAGAAAAAAAACCTGAACCTTCTGAATTAAAAGGATTGGACCTGACAGGTCTTTCCAGAGAGCAAGAAAATAAGTTGAAAAAGATAATCAGCGAGAATAAGATGACCTCCTGCGTGACGAAACCGATCGCGGAGCTTCTCAAAAATGGATCTCAGAATCCACTGGCCATGCATCTCGCTCAGGATATCATTAACAGGATCAAAGAAGGGAAAAGCGATCAGGAAATCCTGCTTCATGTCAAGAGGACGTTGAGGGCTAACAGGGCCGCTCCAGAGATAGACCCGGACATGGTTTATGATATTTCCGTGAAGGATGCCCCCTTCCGGGGATCCCGGAACGCTCCGGTAACAATTGTGGAGTTCTCCGATTTTCAGTGTCCCTATTGTGCCAATCTGAGCAAGATCCTCAATCAGATATCAGAAAAATACCCCAACGACGTGAAACATGTCTTCAAAAACTTCCCCCTCGAAAGGATACACGGCTTAGCGCGAATGGCTGCAAAAGCCGCTCTCGCTGCCGGCGAGCAGGGGAAGTTCTGGGAGATGCGGCAGAAACTCTTCGATAATTTCAGAACCATCAGTAAGGAGAGCATTACAAAGTTCGCCACCGAACTTGGCCTTAACAGAGAAAAGTTCGAAAACGATCTCAACGATGCACCGTATGATGCTCTCATAAATGCCGACCTCCAGGATGGCGAGATGGCAGACGTGGGCGGAACTCCAACCATCTTCATCAACGGAAAGAGGTATCAAGGAAACAGGTCAGTGGAAGCATTCGAAGCCATCATCAAGAACATAATCGAGAAGCCCGCTCCTTAGAAGTCCTTCCTTATCTTTTTAAGTCTCTGAAGTATGAGAGGATGTGAGTAGTAGAAGAAGGCGTACCACGGATGAGGATGCAGGTTCGATAAGTTATCCTTGGTAAGTTTCACCAGAGCGTCCGAGAGGTCCTTTCTCTGCTTGAGCATCGCGCATGCGAAAGCGTCGGCATCAAGCTCATGCCTTCGAGAGAAGTGGTTCGATACCGGCCTGAAGAAAAAGCTTGCAAGACTGCCGACGAATCCAAGAAGTATCATCCTGGCGAAGAACGAATCCGATTCCAGTCCGAAGAGAGATATCAGGATATCACCTTTCAGAATTTTGAAAGCGATAAAGAGAGAGACAAGGGAGACAAGCTCGATGAGAACTATCCTCTTAAGGATATGCCGCTTCTTCCAGTGTCCCGCCTCGTGTGCCAGGATTGCAAGGATTTCTCCATGGGTCATATTGTTGATTAACGTATCAAAGAGGACGATCCTCTTAACCCTTCCGATCCCCGTGAAATAAGCATTGGTATGCCTGCTACGCTTTGAAGCATCGACGACTCTGATCTTGCTGATCCTTATCCTGACCTTGTCCATCAGCTCCCGTATTTTTCCTTCGAGGATTTCGTCCTGAATGGGAGCGAACTTATGGAAGAGGGGTTCGATGGCGTACGGGGAGATATACATCATGAATATCCCGAAACCCAACAGGAATAGCCATAACCAGAACCACCACCATCCCGGGCTCAACGCTATGATACCGAAGCCTGTGGTTGTCATGGCGGCCGTCAGAATGATTGAAATGACCAGAGACTTTACAAGATCGCTAAGCCAGAGCCTTGCCGTCATGGTGTTGAAGCCGTACCTGTTCTCAATTCTGAAAGCCGCGAAGATGGAGAACGGAATGGATAGAAATGTGGATGCAAGAGAAAGGATAAGGAAAAAGAGGACTCCTGAAAGGACGAATGGAAGATCCAGGCTGAAGATCCAGGAGTTGTAAGCATCCAGGATCCCTCCAAAGATGAAGAGGATAAAGATACCACTTTCAAATATGGATTCGAAAAATCCAAGGCGGCTCCGCTCGATGGTATAATTCCTGATTTTTTTCAGGATCTCCGAGTCAACATGTCCTTCAAACTCGGGAGGGACGATCCCCCCATGCTTCTTCAGGTGGCTGAGGTTAAGAAACTTCAGCCATAGTTCAAAAATGAATATGAGAAGATAGATGATCAGAAACAGAAACCTATAATTTGCCATCTCTATGAAGCCCATAGTTCATAAGGCAAATATCTAACGGCATCTAGACAAGATGTTCAAGCAGAAGTTTAACGCCGATGCCGATGAGGATTAGGCCGCCTGCTACTTCTATCTTCCGCTCAAAGAAGTGTCCTGCCTTCTTACCTATGAAGATCCCGAGAAACGATAGGATAAAAGTCACAGTTCCGATGACGATGATGGGAGTGACGATGAGGACCTCAAGGATTGCGAAGCTCAATCCTACCGCAAGAGCGTCGATGCTCGTGGCGATCGACAGGAGGAGCAAAACATAAGCGTTCAACGGATTGAACACTCTCTCCGCTGCTTCGATCTTGAATGATTCGTAGATCATCTTGTAGCCGATCAGGGTCAGAAGGGCGAATGCAACCCAGTGGTCAAAACCAGAAATCCAATGCTTCAGGCTGAGGCCGGCCAGCCATCCGATCAGAGGCATGATTGCCTGAAACAATCCGAATGAGAGTGCGATCTTGAGCGCATGGTTGATCTTCATGTTCTTTATTGCGATTCCGCTGGCGACAGATACCGCGAAGGTATCCATCGCCAGGCCAAAAGCTACGAAGATTATTGTCAGAAAAGCCATCGATCCATTCCAGTTTATCCGTCAGAATGCATGCTCAACGAGCAGATGCCGCATCATCAAATTGAGATTTTGTATTATATCCCATCTGCAATAACTTTCCTGTTGATTTCCTCAGAGAAAGGAAGTATATAGATCCTAAATTGAGCGATTCTTGTTATGAATGGTAGTTTACCCACCTCCATACATGGATTCAAGGACCCCGCGGCTTGGGAAGCCCATTTTGATAAGTCAATGGAGGATGATTTTTCTTCCCATCAGAG
>JBFMGF010000081.1 GCA_040752675.1 Acidobacteriota bacterium | reverse complement strand
GATCAAATCAGATTTTGATCTTCATCATTATTTTTTTAACAGAGGCTCTACGAGATAAGGGGGAATCATGAGCAGAGATTTTATACCCAAGATTATATATTTCATGTGTAACTGGTGTGGAACGGGCGGAGCGGAAAGTGCATCTGCTTATCATTTCTATTATCCTGAAAATGTTCTTCCCTACAGGGTGAACTGCACCGGGTCTCTTTCTCCGGTTCATATCTTACGGGCTTTCGTTGAAGGTGCCGATGGGGTGCTGATCAGCGGCTGCTATCCAGGAGACTGTCACTATGAGGACGGGAATTTCAGAGCGCGGCGAAGAGTGGCAATCACGAAATCCATCCTGGATTCTCTGGGTTTGGGCGAAGACAGAGTATGGTTCAGATATGTGGCCCATGGCGAAGGAAGAAGGTTTGTGGACACCGCTACGGAATTCAATGATTACATAAAAGAGATCGGCCCTAATCCGCTCAGGGAAAGGAGTGACACATGAAAGGCACAATTTTGGGCATTGAAAAAAATCTGGAAGAAACGATTCTAAATTTTCTCAAAGGGGGTCTGGAAAAAGGGTGCTTTGATGCTGTTATCACACCTCACAGAGTTCCTTCAGGTGACTCATTCGCTTATTTGCTCATCAATGACAAATCAATACTCGAGGGGGCGTTTCCGTTATCACCGGTTATACCTGTTCAGGGAGCGAAAGCCATCTCCAGTCTGACGAGAAAAGGAAACGCCAGTAAGAAAATACTTGTCATTATGCATCCCTGCGAGATAAGAGCCACCATCGAGCTATTGAAACTGAAACAGGTAAGTTTGGGTAACTTATTTCTTATGAGTTTTGACTGTCCCGGTGTCATCCCCTTGTCTGACTATATAGAGGACCCCGGTAAAAATGACCAGATATCCCAGGATAATTATCAAAATTGGGAAGATATAAGCATACGGCCGATCTGCAAGATCTGTACAGAGTTCAGTTCAGGTCCCGCTGATCTGCATATAGGTCTATTGGGAGCAGATACCGGGAAAATGTTCCTTATTCCCCTTACATCGGAAGGGGAAAGGATCATGAAGGCAATGGATCTCAAAATAGAGGATTCTCTGGATCGCTGGGAAAGAGAAGTGGAAAAACTGAAAAAGGAAAGAGAGGCGAAAAGATACGAAGCACACGAAGTTTTAAAAAGCAATGTGGAAGGGTCACAAAAATTATTGGAGACTTTTAGTCAGTGCATCAATTGTCATAATTGCATGAGGGTCTGTCCTGTTTGTTACTGCCGTCAATGTTATTTTGATTCAGATGCCTTTAAACTTCCCCCAGAGAATTTCATCAATAGGGCCAAGAAAAAGGGAAGTCTCCGATTGCCTGCAGATACTTTGCTTTTCCACCTGGGAAGAATGTCCCACATGATTCTTTCATGCGTCACATGTGGGACATGTGAAGATGCCTGCCCTATGAGCATTCCCGTATCCCAAGTTTTTAGCCTGGTCGCTGACAGAACGCAACGGCTGTTCAACTACAAGCCAGGCTCAAGTAAAGAGGAGCCTCTTCCCGTCGTTATTTACAAAGAAGAAGAGCTTCATGATGTGGAAAAACCGTATTCAGAGATCTATGCAAAGAGAGGGGAGAAAAATGCCTAAATTGCTGGAAATGAAAAAAAGTATCGATGAAGGAATGAAAGTGCTTTTGGAGTTCCTCTTAGAAAAGGATAAGGTAAGAGGCATTATCAGTCTAAAAAAGATAAATGGAAATAAAGGCATCAGTTATTCCTTAATGACCAGTCCCGAGGAACTGAGAGATGCCCTTCCTCTCTTTCCTTTGATGCCTGCCAATGCCGGGAAGCTTCTCTCTCATATTACCTTGCGAGGAGCACTTACAGAGCCTCTCGCTGTGGTGTTAAAGCCATGTGAATTGAGAGCATTCATAGAGCTTGTGAAAATGGAGCAGGGAAGTCTCGATAACTCTTTGTTTATCAGCCAAACTTGCCCGGGAGTTTATCCTCTTGACACAAGTATCAATGGAGATTTGGAAAAATTGGTCTCCCAATATCGGGATGAGAGTCTAAGTGCTGAAATAATTCCAGCCATAAGGAATGCATGCAAAAGTTGCCTTCATTTCATACCCCAAAATGCTGACATAGTGGTTTCTTTGATCGGTGAGGAAAAGGCACACGAAAAATTTAAGATTTTTTTAAATTCAGAGAAGGGAGAAAAATTCACAGCAGGTTTAGAAGGTGAAATTGGAGAAGCGGAGCTGGAGACCGAAAAAATAATTCTATTCAAGGATAAAAGAGAAAAAGAAAAAAAGAAACTCTTTGAGGAAATAGGAGGGGAAATACAAGGAGTGGAAGGAATCATAAAGCTTTTTGGCAAGTGCATAGGATGCCATGGCTGCAGTAGTGTCTGTCCGATCTGCTACTGCAATCTGTGCTTTTTCGATTCGCAGCGAAATGAATCAGAACCTTCTGCGTTAGACCATGATCTTGATCGAAAAGGAGGACTGAGAATTCCTCCCAATACAATATTTTATCATCTAGGAAGACTCTCCCATGTGAGTGCTTCTTGCATAGGATGTGGAATGTGTGAAGATGTATGTCCCGTTAATATACCTTTATCCGCCATTTTTTCCAAAGTGGGTGAATCGATCCAAAAAACATTTGATTATGAACCCGGATGGGATATCGAAGAAGCCGTTCCTTTTGTTACTTACAGAGAGGATGAGTTCAAGGAAATTGGGGAATGAGGAAGTGTTCATACTAGAGATTGAAAAGAGAGGCAATAGATATGAATAAGGAATATTCACCTCAGATCATCGCTTTTCTCTGCAAATGGTGCGCTTATGCAGGAGCTGATCTTGCCGGTTCAAGCAGGTTGAAAGTACCATCCCCTATTGTGCCCATCAGAGTGATGTGCTCTGGAAGAATAGATCCTCTTTATATCATTAAAGCTTTTCTAAAAGGTGCGGATGGGATCATGATGCTGGGATGTCATCCGGGTGATTGCCATTACGAGAAAGGAAATTATAATGCCCGCCGAAGATTCATTTTACTTCAAAAGATCTTCGAGAACCTCGATCTTGAACCAGAGCGCATCGGCCTATGGTGGGTTTCTGCTTCAGAGGGTCAACGATTTTCCAAGGTGACTAATGAATTCAATGGGAGAATAAATAAGTTAGGACCGAGCCCTGTTCGAGAAGAAATATTCTTGTAGAAGGCCCTGTGACAACCAATGGAATCACTGTTATCATCACGAATCTCAGCTCATGGTCAAAGCCCAATTCTCTCAGAAGGGATCCAGAATCATTGCAATTAGGAAATATAAAATGAAAGGACCAAATAAGAGTGAAGAGAATAAGAAGTTAGATGAGGTAGTCATATCGAAGGCCATAATTGAAGACTTCATGAAAGGCTTCCTGGATTCGCTGGAGGTTGATGTGGCTATTGTTGGTGCTGGGCCATCCGGGATGATCGCTGGCTACTATCTGGCAAAAGAAGGGAAGAAAGTTGCAATCTTTGAGCGCAAGTTAAGCATTGGATTGATAGGAATTTCTTTTTTCTATTCAGTGGCATGTTGTCAACTTTTCCCCGATTCATCCACTCTTGATGCTGGTCAACTTCTCCGGATAATGTATATACCTGTAGAAAGATGATTGTCAAGAGGAAACGAAGGGAACGAGCAAGTGGAATCAGGGATGGATAGGGAAGCAAAGGGGAGAGAAGAGGCCGGAATGAGGCAGACTTTCAGCTCGAGGGAGGATCTCAATCCGTCAAAAGATATCCGCTGGTGCGCCTTCTGGCTCGATGATGTGGTGAATTCCTTGAGGAGGGGGAGGGCGCTGGGCCATAAAACTCAGATGAAGGTGCTTGATGATGCGGTCCACAACGACCCAATCGGTCAAAAAGGAGATGATCCGCATCTCACCTTCACATTCCGGGCAGATGAGGGGATCGACCTCATAGACTTTTTTGATCATCTTCCAATGGAAAGGATCAGAGAGAAGAGGATCAGGGCGGCGGGAATGTGATGGACTCTTTGTAGAACGACACGCTTCACTTCTTTTCCATTTCAGCATCGGTTTCTGCCGGATACGAAGTCTGGATCTCGAACAGCTCGCTGGAATCTTTTTCGAGGAAGGTTTGGCCCGCGGCTTCGACTCCGTCTTCATTGATGAGCCCGGTCACGATCGAAGGAATAGCATTGCGGATCCTGATCGTGACTTTGCTGCCGCCTTTCACGGTGAAGATCGCGAAAGCAGGTCCATCCGTTTCATGTACTTCGATGTTTCTTTTTCCGAGCGTGCAGCCGCTTCCTAGTTGAACGCCGTCGATGAGGCAGGATTGAGGAGGTTTCAGGATGGAATGAACGTCTGCAGTGATGTTGAAATGCCCATCCGATCCGGTGAGTTCAAGTGCGAGTTGCCCCATTCTGTAGCCGAGGACGACGTAAGGTCCCAGATGCCCGTGGAATCGCTTGAGGAGATCCTCTGTCGATATCAGCTCGGCAGTGTGCGTATGCATCGGTTCTCTTTGGAACGGTCTGCTCCAGAGATCCTTCAACAGATCGACTGCACCATCGAGATCCTGGATGCTTGCCATGTAGATGTTCCCTTGTATGTCAGGCTCGATCCGTATCACATCGGACACGAAAGCCCGGTGTGCAGTATCGGAGACAATCGAGATCTTCGTACCGATGAGCGATGCAGCAAGCAACTCGTCATACATGATGCAATGCTTGCCCTTCGCGCATAGATTTCGGAACAGGCGTTCGATCCATGACGCAGGAAACGAAGAAGCATCGATGGAGGAAAAGCTGGTGCACGGATCGATTGTTTTCGCTGCAGAGACATCGAGCAGGATGATCCGCGGTGCCCTGTCAAAGACTGTGCGAGTCGATCCTCTATCGTACGCCAAGTTCCAGCTCTCTATCTGACCATTGTCGGTTACCGATGCCGGGATCCAGATCGTGTGGAGGCGAGCCAGGATTCCGGGCTTCTCTGCCTCCAGTCGGGCAAGATTGCTCAGAGGACCGAGCGCCAGATAATGGATCTCTCCGTCGTGATTCTGGACCAGAGAGACTATTCCCTGAAAAGAGGATTCCTGTGGTGCTACTCGTCTGGGTGGCGGAAAAGGAAATCCTGCCAGCCGATCCACCGTTTCTCTCCACCGGGGGATCTCCCCGCTCTTGAAGGCAACTCCCCGAAAAACGGGGATGGAATCTTTGTGGGACGCTTCGATCGCACCGATGGCGTTGTCGAGGCCTTTCCCGATGGATGCCGATCCTTCGACCGTAACGATTGCTTTGATATCAACTCGAGAATCCCCGAAAAGGGTGAAGAGAGCGCGGACATCGTCGAGTCCCATGTCGGTATCCACCATGACCTTGAGGAGATCGTCGGCATGATGATCCGCATCTTCGTGAGCGACGCTCACGTAATGATTGTGGAAGACCGCCGAGCATATGATAGCGGTGAAGAGCAAAAACAGAAGACGTGGTTTTTGATATTTCATCATTCCATATTCTTTATCAATCCGTCATTTCGTTTCAAGTTCCTTAGAAGTCCAGGGCCAATCCGACCATTCCATTGATGCCGGGCATGGGATACCCTTGTTTGAGCTCATAGCTGTTGTCCGTCAGATTTTCCACGGCAATATAGAGCTGCGCACGTGTCGGATGCGATGGAAATGCGAAGTCATATGACAGCTTCCCGTTCACAAGGAAATACGAGCTTACAGAGGCTGTGTTTTCGGAATCTTTTAGCCGGTCCTGTGATCCCACGAAATGCTCATCCACATATTCGGCATCGAGGCTGAGCTGGAAGCGATCGAGAAAACCGTAGTTCAGTCCTATTCCCGAAGTCCACTGCGGGGCATACGGTATCCGTTCCGGAGAACTGCTCAGGTACGTAACGTCTGCAAAAACGGCGCAGCGATCGTTCGGTCGTACCGTGATCGTCGCTTCGATCCCGCTCGTTTGCGAGCGTTCGATGTTCTCGAACGTGGGCGGGAACGGAGGCGGGGGAACGATGACGTAACGGTTGCGGCTCCTGTCGTAGAAGTATGTGATGTCCGCTTTCAGTCTGCTGCTGAATTGATGGCCGAATCCTGCTTCGACGTGGTTGATCTTCTCCGGCTTTAGATCTTCCCACAGGTTGTCTCCCGGGAGGAAAAGCTCATCGAAGACGACGACGTTCAGCCCGGGAAAATTGATTCCATGCGCATACGAAGCGTGGAAATCGTTCTTCCCTTTTCCGAAAAGCAATCCTGCCTGATAGCCCCAATCATCGTCGAGACGGCTATGAGAAAGAAATCTGACTCCTCCCGATGGGGAGATGCGCCAGCCATTCTCGGTTTTGAAGCTTTTTGTAATCGCGATGAAAGGAGAAGCGATCCTGAACAGTTCACTGCCGAAATCATACGCAGGCTCAGGCGGTTCCACGAAATGAGCCTTGCCGCTGACCGTGTCAAGATCGAAGCCCGCCATGATTTCGCTTCCGCTTCCGAGCTGAAACGACTCTTTCATGCGAAGACCGTAGTTCTCATAATCGGTCAGCGTATCGCTGTCGTTGAATCCGGTCGTTTCGTTGAACTGATCGACCCAATCGATGTCGCCTCTGTTCCAGTACAGTTTTATCTCTCCTTTTCCATACCGGTATGCGTTCCGCAACGTGAGAATCGCCAGCTCGTCACTAACGCCGAACTTCCCATCGGACGGTATGGAACCGTCCGATGAACCCGGGTCATTCGCATAGTTGTCAGTGTGGTTGACAATGAGTCTTGCTGACCATGCGTCTGAGAGCTGGAGACCGACACTGCCGAAATACTCCTGCAGCTCTCCGTCCGCGTTGTCCCTGTGCCCATTCGATTTCCTGTAACTTTGAATCAGGAAATAGTCGAATGGTCCTCTCTTCCCCCCGTGCTCGATCGTTTCGATGAACGTGGAAAAACTTCCGCCGGCCCCGAGCAAGCGTGTGCTGAACCCGTCGTCAGTCATTCTTTTCGTGATCACATTGACTGCTCCAAAAGCCATGTTTCCGAAGAGGATCGGTTGAGCTCCTTTATACACTTCGATCCGCTCGGCGGTGTCGATACTGAGGGTGTCCATCAGCGGATGCGTCCAGACACCGACGAAGATGGGAACGCCGTCGATGAGCGTTTGTATTTCGGCGCCGGGGCGGGAACTTCCGCGTCCACGGATGAAAAGAGCCCCGCCTTCGCCTCCTCCGAAGCTCCCGATCGGATTGTGTCGTGAAATGACGATGCTGGGAGCTCTCCTCAGGGCGGTTGGAAGATCCTGAGCGTTGAGATCCGATATCTGCTCATCGGTCACGATCGTCACCTGTGATGCGTATTCGTTGACAATGTTCCCTTCGATGATGGGAGACGCAACGACAACGATCTTCTCTGTAAAAGAGGGTTTTTCCTCCTCGGCCGGTTCATCGACCTGCTTCTTTTCTTCTTCATCATCCGAGGGGAGGTTGGCCGAATGGAGAGGATGCGGTGCGCTGAAAATGACGAAGCAGAAGAAGAGGAACAACATTCGTGCGTAGAACATGTTCATGGTGTCGTGCCCATTGGAGAGTCAAAAAATAGCACACTTTTGATTATCATGCTATCCTCTTTTATCACGATTTTACCATGCAACACAGCGTTCATCTGCATCCG
>JBFMGF010000080.1 GCA_040752675.1 Acidobacteriota bacterium | reverse complement strand
GAAGCCTGTTCCCCTGACGGCGAAAGAGTTTGCCCTGCTCAAGGCACTCATACAGGCTGGAGGCAGGGTCCTGACGAGAGAGAAGCTCCTCATCGACGTCTGGGGAATGGACTATCCAGGCGAAACAAGAACGGTGGATGTCCATATCAGGAAATTGAGAGAGAAGCTCGGCGAGACGAAAAGAATACAGACAGTCAAAGGGGTAGGCTATAAGTTTCTGGTCGATTAAGAAAAATCGAATTGCCATGAAGAAAAGAAGAATCATCTGGTACATCCTAGCATCCTTTCTCCTGATCATCTCCATCTCCATCATCTCCCTGACTCTTTTTCTGAGCTTCTCTCTCGACCAGTTCCTTATGAAGAGGATTCAGAACGAGCTTTCCAGGAACCTTGCTCTCTCTGAAGGTTTGTTCCGTGATGCAATAAAGCCTGATCTCTCTCCTGAGGAGCTTGATCGACTCACCAGATCCACGTCACAGAAGCTGCAGTGTCGCGTCACCGTCATCGCCAGGACCGGAGAGGTTCTCTCCGACTCAAAACTTCAGCCGGATACGCTGGAAAAGATCGAGAGCCATCTCTACAGGCCCGAAGTGCAGGATGCACTCCATCACGGAGAGGGATACTCTTTCCGCTCCAGCACAACCCTGGGGGAGAAAATGGCCTATCGCGCGCGGGTTCTCAAGGATGAAAGAGGAGAAGCAATCGGTTTCCTGAGATTTGCTCTTGGAACGAGAGACATTTCGGTCTTCAAGAGGAATATAAGCCTGATGCTTTTCGGAGGAGGTCTCCTCTCCTTTGCCATTACTCTTCTCGCTGGAGTCTACATCGCTTTCATCATCATGAAACCTATCCAGGAGATATCCACCATCGCCGAAAGAGTCTGGAGAGAGGGAGAGATCAGAAAGTTCCCCCACGTCAGGGTCAAAGAGATCGAAGACATGGGGTATGCGCTGAACAAGATGATAGAGAAGATGGACGAGAAAACGCGGGAAGTGGAGAGGCGCAAGAGTCAGATCGAAGCCGTTCTTTCGAGCATCAGCGAGGGGATCATCGCAGTCGATGCCGACGGAAGGATCATCCTCTGGAACAAGAAAGCCATCGATTTTCTCAAAGTTTCAGGGAGCGCTCTGGAACGGAAACATCTCATGGACGTCTGCCGGCAACCCGAACTTTACTCCATCCTCCACGGCACTATGGAGCAATCGACGGAGATACAGAAGGAGATCCACATCCCGGAGATGAGGAAGACATTTCGTGTCGTTTCTGTTCCTCTCAGATATCCCGCGGAAGGGAGGGGCTCGGGTGCCGTGGCCATTCTGATCGACATCACGGAATTGAAAAAGTACGATGAACTCAGGAAGGAGTTCGTCGCCAACGTCTCCCATGAGCTCAAGACTCCCCTGACCTCTATCAAGGGTTTCACAGAGACTCTCCTAGAGGGAGCCCTCGAGGATGAGAAGACTGCAAGGAAGTTCCTGGAGGTCATTTCTTCTCATGCGGATAACCTGACTCTGCTGATCGAGGACCTCCTCACACTTTCCAGGCTCGACCGACATATGGAAGAACTTGAATACTCCGAAGTGAACCTGAAGGAACTGGTTGACGAAGTTCTCTTCTCATTCCTCCGCCAGATCGAGCAAAGATTGCATCATGTCAGAAATCTCATCCAGGAGGATGTCCCAACCATCAGGGCCGACAGGAAAAAGATGGCGCATGTTCTTTCAAACCTCATCGATAACGCCATCAAATTCACACCAGAATCGGGAGCGATAACCGTCGGATCCAGTCTTGAAGAGAAAGGATTCGTAAAGATCTCTGTTAAAGACACAGGGATGGGAATTCCACTGGAAGCCAGGGGAAGGATCTTCGAAAGATTTTTCAGGGTCGAAGGTAACCGATCCCGTGAACTCGGTGGAACAGGTCTCGGTCTCTCCATCGTCAAGAACATCGTGGAAGCCCACGGGGGCAAGGTGGGCGTGGATAGCGAGCCCGGCAAGGGCTCAACATTCTGGTTCACTCTCCCCCTCGCCTCATGATTCACACATAGATTACTTCTAACTCCATAGAATGTCCGGATCCAGAAGTGATACGCATACGAACCGATGGTACGGATAGCTTGCTTGAACGAGACCTCGATCTTGAAGCGCATGCCGTAGAGGCGGATGATTTCCGGAGGAGATAGAGACAGGTCGGTGGGCGGGTAGAGGGCGGAGCCTCGAGTGGGATGGATCACAGCAACAAATCGGACCAACAGGCCGATCGTAACCTCCAGACAGCAGAAAACCAGTGAATCCATAGATCCATATCGTGACCTCCCGGGAGTGGTGGAGGGGAGGAGTGGGATAGAATAGCATTATAATGCTATACTAAAGGGAGGGAAAAAGACAGAGAAAAAAGGGAGGCACTTGAGGAGGCGTTTTTTGATACAATGAGGACGGTCGCTTATGGCAGAGAAAAGCCTCATCCATATTGAACGACAGATCGCCATGATCAAACGGGAACTCCTGGACATCGATGAAATGCGGCCAGGATCAATTACCAGGCAGTATAAGAATCCAAAGAAGAGGGAGGGCGGATTTTACCAGCTGAGCTATACTCATAGGAATAAGAGCAAGACAGAATATGTCAGAGCCCGGGATGTTGAGGAATTGAAACAACAGGTCCACTCCTATAAGAGATTCAAAGAACTCATCCAGAGATGGATTGACCTGGCGATAGAATACTCAAAGCTGAAATTGGAAAGAGACAATCTTGGCAAGCTAAAGTGACAAGAATACGGTACTCTCAAGCTATTCACACACACGCCTAAAAAGGGGGATTGAGGTTTGTCCTTTTATCAAAACATCTTGATGTTTTGCTTGGCGTTTGCGATCCTTTTTATGGCATTGAACGGTCGATCGCTGGCTTCGGAGATGACACCCGAAGTCTTTATTCAGGAGATGTTGAATGAAGTAGGAGCCGAACTTTCCGATTGCCCTGCTGATATGGCCGATCCTGGATCGGAACGGGTTGCTGTCTGCGCCAGACTGGAGATGGAATATAAGAAATTCAAGCGCACTTGGGACAAACGTGTCAAAGACAGAATCCGATCCTCTTTGAATTCGAGAACGATCACCGCATGGCGGGATAATAAGCTAGGATATGAGCGATTGTATGAAATTGATGGAACGCTGATCAAAGTCTTCAGATCGAAGGATCGTCATGACCTGATCTTCTCGTATTTTAAAGATATAGAGTATTGTGAGACGGGCAAGAGCAGCTACCCGCATAATTTAGAGATCAAAGAAGCAGAAAATATAGTGCCACCAAAACTGATTCCGGAAAGCAAAGTTTCTCCTGCCTATCCTTGGATAGCGAGGCGTAATAAAAAAGAGGGAAAAGTCATTATGCAGGCTGTTATAAAAAAAGATGGCACCGTGGATGATGTGTGTGTTCTTAGAGTCGATACCCCCGGTTTCAATTTCGAAATAGCCGCCGCCATAGCCATGCGACAATGGCGATACAAGCCGGCTTTACAAGATGGCCG
>JBFMGF010000079.1 GCA_040752675.1 Acidobacteriota bacterium | reverse complement strand
CGTTATTTTCTCTCCATCAGCCCCCAGACCATGGATCCATTGCTGAATCTCTTCCTTATTCTGATTTCAACAAAGTTTTACATTCTACCAGATGAAAGCTTGCATCAACAAGATCATTCCATCTGGAATAGTGTATACTTATGGCGGAAACGGCTAAAGCTCCTATTATGAAAAAGAAGTTTTTTTACACCCTTCTTTCCATGCTGGGGCTCCTGGCTCTGGTGATCAATCCCGCTTCCTTTTTCAGCTTTTTCTTCCTCGCCATCCTCGTCGTTCTGCTCTCTGAAAAGATGGAGAGGTGGCAGATCACGATGGAAAGCCAGATCCTCGCCTTCTTTTCCCTTGCAGCTCTGGTCCTCATCCTTAGCAACATCTGCTCTTCTTCGATCAGCACCGAGACGGGCCGTTTGTTTCTTCACCCGCTCATGGGATCGATCGCCGAGGTTGCCATCTTTGCCTCCGCCGTTCTCGCCGTTTCCAGCTTCATTGCCTCCTCCCTTAAAAACGGAGGGAAGACCTCGGCTTTTTTCCTTACCATTCTTCTGCTTATCCTAATAGGCAATTCCCTGCAGAGAGGATTTTCGATCCTGCTGATAATCTACACCTTCATCTATGCAATCTCCCGCTCCTTCTATGACTGGCCCACGCAGCTGTTCAAATTCTGGCTCTTTATCGGCCTTCTCGCAGGATGGGCCTTTTTCTTAACGATGAGCAAGGAGACGCTCTTCCACCCTGCGTGGTGTCCCGGTTGGCTCACTTCCTCGCTCTTCTTCGAATCTCTCTTGAGGATTCTCTTCTCGGTATCCCTTGCCGTGACTCTCTTCCTCCCGGTCTCCCTGATTCTCGGAAGCCGCAAGACGAGGATGAAAACGGCGACCTCTTACTTCTTCCTCACGATCATCCCCATCATCATTCTCGTTTCTCTGATATGGCTAAATTTCTTCCTGCAGGGGAAGATGCTGCCCGTCTTCCTGCTCTGGAGGGAAAACATAGGGACGCTCCATCGCACCACTCAAAAGATCTCGCTGGAAGCTAAAGGATTGTTGAAAGATGTCTCCTCTTTAGAGGAAATGACATCGACGTTGAACGGAATCGCTCAGAAATATGAAGATGTCCTCAGCCTGAAATTTTCCAGCCCCTCTGTCTTCATCACTGTTCTCCAGCCGGATTCCGGAGAGCCGCTCGTTGCCGCTTCGTCAGCAAACGCGGCTTACATCCGCCCTTCCAATCTCCTGCAGCCAAAGTGGCTGAAAGACGGAGCGAAGACCTGGATCTTCAAGGAGAACAGGAAGATCTTTCTGAAGGGAGTGAAGACCGAGACCCTGGACCGCTTCAAAGTTAACTACCGAACGTATGTCCCCCTGGAATTCCAGGATTTCAGCGATATCTCCCCGGAGGGATACCAGTTCCTGTTCCAGCCTGGAGGAGAACGGGCTTCCGTCGTGAGGGAGTTGCGAGAAGGTGATACAGGAATAAGCTTGACGTTCGATGAAGTGATGCAGATCCTTCAGGAGGGTAGAATTCCCATCCTCGCGATCGACTGGAATAGCGGGAATTATCTTGTCGTCGGCTCCATCTTCACCTCGCCTCTTAAATACTTTTCGGGGAACGAATCCTCCTCCCTCATCTATATGGCCGTTATCTACGGGCTCGTCTCGCTGGCATCATTCTTCGCCTTTATTGCCATCATCCTTTCGAGCATCATGGGTTACATGATAAACAGAACCATGAGAAGGTCCTTCGAGGCCATCGTGGAGGGAGCCCATCACTTCAGCCGCGGCGATTTTGACCATGAGATTCCCGTCCGGAGCAGGGATGAGTACAGAATGGTGGCAGGAGCCCTTAATCAGATGGCTATAGGGATAAAAGGATATACCGAGGAACTCATCAAGAAAGAGCTCATGGAGCGGGAACTCTCCATCGCCTCCGAAGTTCAGAAAAAAATCTTCCCGGCCTCTCTCCCCTCCAGAAAGGATCTTGACTTCGGCGTCGTAAGCAGGCTGGCAGGAAAAGTGGGCGGAGATTACTATGACTTCATCGAATATTCCGAGAATGAGTTGGCCGTCATCATCGCCGATGCCTCCGGAAAAGGAATGCCGGCTGCGCTCATGATATCCTCTCTGAATGCCATTCTCCACTCCTATACCAGGCCGGTCAGAATCGTGGAACTGCTCGAAATGGTCAACACGCGTTTGAGGAAGGTTTCCACGGAAAATGCTTTCATCTCTCTTGTCTTCGGCATGTTCCAAAATGATGGACGCGAGATGAGATATATCAATGCGGGACACCCCTATCCCATTCTCCTGAAAGGAAATGGAGAATGCATTGAACTGAAGGATGGAGGCCTCTCCCTGGGAATGCTGGATGCCGTCGAATTTCGAGAGGGGTGCGTTGCGATGGAAACGGGCGATATCCTGATCTTTGTGACGGATGGGGTCCTCGAGACCCTGAGCGAGATGGGGGAGGAGTTTGGCAGCGTCAGACTGAAGGAGACGGTCGCCCAAAATCGGGACCGGAGTGCACAGAAGATCGCCGAATCCCTTTTTGAAGAACTCAAGAGCTTTTCAGGAACGGAGGAGAGGTTAGACGACGCTACCAGCATCATCATCAAATCTCAGCATCACATTCCTAGTTGATAAAAAAACAGGTTCAGAGTATATTTATTTAAAAATGAAGGAAAAACGGGGAGGAAAAGATGAAAAAATCTTTTAATGTCTTCTTTGCCCTTTTATTGATATTTTCGCTGGCTGCCTACGCCGGTCCCCAGAAAATTGGTGAGAAGGAGTTCATCTATAAGGATGGAAAATGGTTTCAGAAGGATGCCGGGCAGTTTTATGAGGTCATCCCTGACATCATCTCCGTCCGGTTCCTTCCCGAGGTCGGAAACTTCGCCACATTCGTCAGGATGCTGAAGGAAAACAACATCGATACGTCATGGATGAATGAGTTGCGTATAGTGAATGTGAACGACCTTGGAATCTACGATCTGAAGCTCTCACCTGAAGTTGATTTGTTTGACATCATCGAGAAGTTCACCGTGACGGGACTGGTGAAGTATGCAGAGCCACAGACGATGGGCCGATGGGAGGTTACTCCTAATGACACAAGGTTCGGCGAGCAATGGGGACTCCACAATACTGGACAGTCCGGGGGGAAAGTGGACGGCGATATCGATGCTCCGGAAGCCTGGGACACCGAAACGGGAAATCCCATGATCGTCCCTGCCATCGTTGATAGCGGTACGGACATCGACCATACGGACCTGGTCGACAATCTCTGGAAGAACGAGGATGAGATCCCCGGCAATGGCAAGGATGATGATGCCAATGGCTATGTTGACGATTACGATGGCTGGGACTTCGAAGGAAACGATGGCGATCCAAGGAGCACGAATAGTCATGGAACGCAGGTCGCAGGAATAGTCGCAGCCAGGACGAACAACGGGACCGGAGTGGCTGGAGTGGCTGGAGGCTTTTACAGCGACGGTGCCAGCATGATGCCGCTGAAGGTGGGAACGAGCGCGCCGAACGGATCAGTCCTCGATGACGCCATCATCTACGCGGCTGACAATGGGGCGCATATCATCACCATGAGTCTTTCCGTCGGGCAGACGCAGGCGATCGATGATGCGCTGGACTATGCCTACAATCAGAAAGGAGTTTTCATCGACTGCGCTTCCGGGAACAACGGATCTTCCGTTTCCTATCCTGCCAGAAATCCAAACGTCATGGCGGTTGCCGCCACGGACAGGTATGACAACAGGGCTTATTACTCCAATCCTGGACCGGAGATCGAGGTCGCGGCCCCCGGTTCTGACATCCTTAGCACGACGATAGGAAACAACTATGGTTCAGGAAGCGGAACATCTTTTGCGGCTCCACATGTTGCTGGCACGGCTGGTCTTCTCTTTTCTTACAACAACAGCTTAACCAACGTCGATGTCAGGCAGATACTAAAAGATTCCGCCGATGATATCGATGCTCCCGGATTCGACAACAACACCGGTTACGGCAGAATCAATGCCTGGAAAGCCCTCGACATGGCTCCCCCGCCAGTCCCCGGAATTAAGGACTATCCCAATCAGGACATCCCTGTGACCGGCACCGTTACCAATTCTTATGCTGCTCTTGGTGCAAGTGACAATTTCTATGAATCAATCACCGAAATTCAGCAACCAAAATCGGGGAGTGCAAAGGCAAGGAAGAGCCTTCTCGAACACAAGTGGAAGATCAACGTGACGGGTGGGAGCAAGGTCTACTTCCGGGTGGAGGCCTATCACACTGCAAACTCTGAAGGAGACGACTTTGTCTTTGCTTACTCGACCGATAACGTTACCTACACGGATATGCTCACGGTCTCCAAGACATCGGATGATGGAAAGCTCCAGTCCTACGCTCTTCCATCAGCGCTGAGCGGCACAATATATATTAGAGTCATGGATAAAAACCGGACAAAAGGCTACTTCAAGACGGATACAATCTCCATCGACGAGATGTTCATCGAATCCATCCCTTGAGGAACGGCATTACCCTAAGTTCTTTTCCCGTTGCTATTTCTGATTGGCTGTTTTCAGTTTGATTGCGCCGGTGCCAATGCTGAAGGTGCCGGTCTGTATACCCCTGATCTCAAATTCCGCCATCCCGTTCTTCACTTCAACGATCTTTCTATCGACAGAGACGCTAAGCGGAGTGTAGTTTGTTATCTCCACGGAAAGGGGTTTATCCGTCCCGACTATCGTGATTCTTCCCTTCGTGGACTCCCCCTTCTTCAGCTCGAGCTTATCTGCTGTCAGGCTCAATCGGATGCATAGAATCGGAATTTCTGCCTGTTTTCTTCCTTTCTCCCTTATGGCTACCGTGTACGAACCCGGCGCGATATCTTTCGGGATTTCGAACTTCATGGAAATAACCGATTCGGCGATAGGCACGATCGTCCTCCCGGCGATGGAGATTTCAGTATTTTCGGCAAGTCCATCGAATCCTGCTCCATGGACTTCGCATGCTGTGGCGGCCTGGACGATGTCCGGGGCCGACTCGATTCGAAGCGGAGCATCTTTTTCCAGGACCGGTGGCCTTAATCTGACGATCCGGACTGTTAGAGGGAAAGAGTCTGTTCCCGGTGCATAGAATGAGATGAAATCGGCTTCCACCGTTAGAGACGGGATGATGATCCTTCCGTGCTCATCGCTTCTATACATTTCGCCGCTGTCTGTTGCCACGACGGCACCTGACAGGAACGCACCAGATCCATCGGTGACGGCAAGAGTAAGTCGCTCTCCTGAAGCAGTGGAAGAAGGAGCGATTAATCTGATGCTTCGGGGAATCTCTTCCGGCTGGGTCGGCTTCCGGTGAAGCACTTCTGTCTTCTCTCCTTCTGCCGATGTCGCACTGGACGGAACGTACAGACCTCCAGAAAAAGCTCCACTTGCTTTCAACATGGGATCCTGAGCCTGGAATCCAAGCCTCACCCAGTCAGTATTTCCATTGATGATTATTCCCCAGGGGAGCGGCGAACTGGAATGCAGTTCGAGACCGATGATCTCCGTCTGGATCCATGCTTTCTCTCTTTCAAAGACCTCATAGGAACCATCCTTGCAGATTTTTCTTATCCAGTCAGCGGTTGAATCGTAAGCAGCCAGAGCTTCGATGGCTGCCGAAGAAACAATCCGATGTTGCATGGATTCTCTCAAGGCTCCCGCCGTCGTGAGACACCGGTTCTTCAGTTCCTCACAGTTCTTCAGACATTCGGCAAGCTGGGCTTCAAGATCGGCCATCTGTTTCTGAAGAGCATCAGCCTGTCCCTGCAAGCCGGCAAGCTGCTCCTGCATCTTTGCGATTCCTTTTCTGATGTTGTTCAATTTTGCCTGGCAGTCCGGTGGAATCAACCATCCGGCTTCCCTCAGATCAGGACCGCCTGAACCTCTCGCGCCCGTATAGACATTTCCATTTCTTCTATCCTCGAAGACGAGGACTTTACATTTATCAAACTGGTTGCTGTAATCTGCCGTTGCTTTCTCTATCTGATTCCGCAGATCCTGCTGTCGCCCCAGATTGTCCTGAAGCTGCTTCTTCAACTCTTCAAGTTTCTCTTTCAGTTCTTCGCATTCCTTCAGGCAATCCTCCACTCTCTGCGTGTGTTCCCTGAGCTTTTTGACATCTTCATCCCCGGGAACGGTTCCTCCTTCAGGCTGTTGCGGAGCCTGTGGTTCCCCACCTGCTCCGGCCTCTCCTCCTGGCGGCTGAGGTATCTCACCCACTCCACCTTCTCCGGTTGGAGGTTCGTCTTTTCCACCCTCCGGCTGTGGAGGAGTGGAAGTCGGCGGAGTTGAAGCTATTCCAGACATCCTCACTCTTATCCTCTTGACGCAATCTCTGAGTCTGGCCCTCGCGGCTTCATCCCCCTGGCAGGCGGGGAGGAGCGTCTCTCGAAGGCATCTTATCAGTTCAAGGCGGGCCTCGAGATCTGGATTATCGAAGTCACTCGCCATCTTCTCGAGCGTCTCGAATTCCATAGCTGCAAGCTTGAACTGTACGACCCCCGTGTAATTTTCACAGTTCAACCCGAGGGCAACGGAAGAAATCTCTCCGGCAAGCGGGGGAAGGAGCAAGGTGGCCGTGCTCGTCAGGGTCGTCTGAACCCACTCGCCCCATGGGAACCCCTCTTCCTGAGAAACCAGTGTGTCTGGAATGATTGCAATAATGAAAAGTATGATGAGAGTAATCGGTCTTCTCATATTCCCCCCTTTTTGAGATGATTATACTCTCAAAGCATAAGATATTCCTGTTGTGTTCATCTACGGCAGGAATCTTTCAGGATGTTTTAGTTTCTCGGGAAGATATGTGTCGATGACGTAATTGAGCCCCCACTTAGCGAGTGCCTGTTGCTCGGCTCGCACGCCCATCTTGATGAGCTGCTCCATTGCCTTTGCCCAGGGCCTGTGGATATGGAAGAAGGGGTCATTCTTCAGGGCATCCTTCGCCCGCTTTATGTCCACTTCCTTGAGCGGATGGGTGGGTAATTTGTAATCGGCGATGTCCTGCGGCGACACTCCAAGGAAACTTGCGCCGGGGACGCAGAAGAATTGATTGATGTGGGCGGCATTTCCGGAACCGACTTTAAGGGTCCGGTATATGTTCGAGATTCCGTAGGGGTCGCAGTCCACAAAAGCATGTACCGGGATATTCGCCGATTCCGAGAGTCGCCGCACGAACCGCCTCGTTGCTCTCGTCGGAACGCCAGCCATTGATACAAGTATGCAGTTTGCTCTCTTCCAGAACTTGTGTGACTGAAGCCTCTGGAACATACCACCTGTCTCGATGCAGAGGATGAACCTCGCCTTCGTCTTGAATTCAAGATGCTCGACGAGGCTTGGAATTGTGTAGGCTCCAGAGCCGAACCTTGTGCAGTCGATCTTCTCGACCTTCCCCGTCTCCAGGTCCCTGTCAAATACCAGCAATTCCCCCGCCACTGAACCGCCATGCTCATCGGGGATGAACCGCAACTGCTCTCTCGATACTTTTTGCATCGAGAACATGGCTTCGATGTCATCCATGACAGTATCCGATTCGACCTGTTCGTGGAACATGGCGTCGCCCCAGTTCTTGGACTGATAGTAGGCATCCCTCTTCGTGGCAAAATCATTCGTCTCGACGAGCTCCTTTGATAGTGCCATCATACGGAGCATCTGAGCAAAGGTTTTCACGGTATTGACGGTCAGCGTCCTGACCTTCTTCTGCCTTCCGATCTCGAAATAGCCAACGCCGGAATCGTACCGGACGTTGGAAAGAGATCTCACAGGGAATTTCATTTCCGGCTTATTTTTTTTCGCAATCTTAGAATGAATCTCCGCCGCCGAGCCCCTGATGGCTTCCACGGTCAGTTTGTTCACTTTTCCCTTAACTTTTGCACCCTTCATGCCATGCCCTCTACGCATGAAAATTTTCGGTTAAGAATTCTATCATCATTTATCAAGAAAGAGATAATCTCTAATTTTGTTATTGCAAATGGAGGAATTTCATCTAAAATATCTCG